>CAMLNY010000075.1 GCA_946481405.1 uncultured Brevundimonas sp.
CCCTGCCGGACGGGTCGCTGGACCGCATCCTGATCCTGTTCCCCGACCCCTGGCACAAGGCGCGGCACAACAAGCGCCGCCTGATCCAGCCGGAGTTCACCGCGAAGCTGGCCGCCAGACTGAAGCCCGGCGGACGCCTGCGCTTCGTCACCGACTGGAAGGACTACGCCGGCTGGGCTCTGGAGCGGTTCCTCGCCACGCCGGGCCTCGTCTGGCTTGCCGACGAAAAGGCCGACTGGACCGTCGCCCCGGACGACCACATCGTCACCCGCTACGAGGAAAAGAAGCTGGGCGACACCGATCCGCTGTTCATCGAGTTCGAACGGACCTGAACGGGCCGTCAGGCCTGCCGGAACCCCAGCACGTCCTGCATGTCGTAGAGGCCCGGACGTCGCGTCCGCACCCAGGCGGCGGCCGCCACCGCGCCCTTGGCGAACAGGCTGCGATCAATCGCCGAATGACTGAGGGTCAGCACTTCCGCCTCCGAAGCGAACAGCACGGTGTGCTCGCCGACGATCCCGCCGGCGCGGATGGAGGAGAAGCCGATCGTCCCGGTCTTCCGCTCTTCGGAAATCCCGTCGTAGGGCGCGCTGCGCAGCTCTTCCAGATCATGCCCCCGCCCGGCGGCCGCGGCTTCGCCCAGCATCAGGGCCGTGCCCGAGGGCGCGTCGATCTTCTTTCGGTGATGGGCCTCGGTGATCTCGATGTCCCAGTCGCGGGCGTCGAGCCTGAGGGCCGCATGCTCGACCAGACCGATCAGGATGTTGACGCCCAGCGAGAAATTGCCGCTGCGCACGATGGCGACCTTGTCCGCCGCCGCCGCCAGCGCCGCCTCCTGTTCCGGCGTGAAACCGGTCGAACCGATCACCAGAGCCGGTCCGCCGCGTTCGGCGCAGCTTTGCGCCAGGGCCACGGAGGCCTCGGCCGTCGAGAAGTCGATGACCACGTCGCACAGGCTCAGGTCGGGCGTCTCGCCCCAGTCGAACCGGGCGGCGACCATGACGTCCTCGCGCGCATCCAGCGCCTGGGAGACGGCCCGGCCCATCCGGCCGCGGGCGCCGGAAATGCCGACGTGGAACAGTTCGCTCAAGTCTCAGGCCCCCCTAGCCGTGTGATCCCTCTTACTGGGTCGTTTCCTCGGGTTCTGGCTCTCGCCAAACGAGGCGGCCAGCTCCTGCATCAGCTCCTTCTGACGCGCGGTCAGGTCGGTGGGGGTCTCCACGAACAGCTCCACCACCAGATCGCCGCGCTGACGGCCGTTCAGGTGGGGCATGCCCTTGCCGCGGATGCGGATGGTCTTGCCGGTCTGGGCGCCGGCCGGGACGCTGACCGGGGCCTTGCAGTTTCCGTCGCAGGCCTCGGACACCAGACAGGGCGCCTCGATGTCGCCGCCCAGCGCCGCGACCGTCATCGGCACCGGCACGGTGCAGAGAAGGTCGAGGTTGTCGCGTTCGAAGAGGTCGTGGGGCGCCACCGACAGGAAGACATAGAGGTCGCCGCGCGGGCCGCCGCGCTGGCCGGCGTCGCCCTCGCCCGACAGGCGGATGCGCGAGCCATCGTCGACCCCGGCCGGGACCTTCAGGTTCAGCTTGCGGTTCTTGCGGACCTGGCCGTGGCCATGACACGTCCCGCAGGTATCGGCCGCCGACAGCCGCTGGCCCTGACCGCCGCAGGACGGGCAGGTGCGTTCGACCTGGAAAAAGCCGTTGGCCTGACGAATGCGCCCGGCGCCCTGACAGGTGGAGCAGGTGGTCGGCTTGGCCCCGTTCTTCGCGCCCGTGCCCTCGCAGGTGTCGCAGGTCGCGGTGGTCGGCACCGAGATCTCCACCTCGGCGCCCTGATAGGCCTGCTCCAGGGTGATCTCCAGATCGTAGCGCAGGTCGGATCCCCGCCGTGGTCCGTTCGACTGGCGACGTCCGCCGCCGCCGAAGACGTCGCCGAACGCGTCGCCGAAGACCTGGGAGAAGATGTCGTTGACGTCGTGGAAGCCCTGCTGGCCGAAGCCGCCCTGGCCGCCGCCGTTCACGCCCGCGTGACCGAACCGGTCATAGGCGGCGCGCTTCTGATCGTCCGACAGGACCGTATAGGCCTCGGAGATCTCCTTGAATCTGGCCATCGACTCTTCGGAGCCGCCGTTGCGGTCCGGGTGATGTTCCATCGCCAGCTTGCGATAGGCGGACTTCAAGCCGGCGGCGTCGACCGTCCGCTCGACCGACAGCACCTCGTAATAGTCACGCGCCATTTACAGACGTCCCTAAGCCAACCCCGAACATTCCGATCCCTGCGCCTTCGAGCGCATGCAAGCGGAACCGCGACCCAAGGAGGACATGGGCGCCGGATGGCCTGATGCAAGTTTCATGAAAGTCACGGCCCTCCCCCCCTCGGCGAGGGAGGGCCATGATGCCTAGGCGCTCTTCTTCTGGTCGTCGTCGCCCGAGACTTCCTCGAACTCGGCATCGACCACGCCGTCGTCGGCGGGCGCTTCGTCACCGGCCTGACCGGCGCTCTGGGCGTACATCGCCTCGCCCAGCTTCATGGAAGCCTGGACCAGGGTGTTGGTCTTGGTCCGGATGTCTTCCGGATCCGTCCCGTCGCGGGCGGCCTTCAGCTCGGCCAGACCGCTCTCGATGGCGGACTTGTCATCGGCCGAGACCTTGTCGCCGTGGTCGGCCAAGGCCTTCTCGGTCGAGTGGATCAGGCTGTCGGCCGCGTTCTGGGCCTCGACCAGCTCCTTGCGGGCCTTGTCGGCCGCGGCGTTGGCCTCGGCTTCCTTGACCATCTTCTCGATGTCGGCGTCCGACAGGCCGCCGTTGGCCTGGATGCGGATCGACTGTTCCTTGTTGGTCGCCTTGTCCTTGGCCGAGACGTTGACGATGCCGTTGGCGTCGATGTCGAAGGCGACCTCGATCTGCGGCATGCCGCGCGGCGACGGCGGAATGCCCATCAGGTCGAACTGACCCAGAAGCTTGTTGTCCTGGGCCATCGGACGCTCGCCCTGGAAGACGCGGATGGTCACGGCCGACTGGTTGTCGTCGGCGGTCGAGAAGACCTGCGACTTCTTGGTCGGGATCGTGGTGTTGCGTTCGATCAGCGGAGTGAAGACGCCGCCCAGGGTCTCGATGCCCAGGGTCAGCGGGGTCACGTCCAGCAGCAGCACGTCCTTGACGTCGCCTTGCAGAACCCCGGCCTGAACGGCGGCGCCGAGGGCCACGACCTCATCGGGGTTCACGCCCTTGTGCGGCTCCTTGCCGAAGAAGGCCTTCACGGCCTCCTGCACCTTGGGCATGCGGGTCATGCCGCCGACCAGAACGACCTCGTCGATGTCCGAAGCCTTCAGACCCGCGTCCTTCAGGGCCTTCACGCACGGCTCGATGGTGCGCTGGACCAGATCGTCGACCAGCGCTTCCAGCTTGGCGCGCGACAGCTTGATGTTCAGGTGCAGCGGGCCCGAGGCGTTCATCGTGATGAACGGCAGGTTGACCTCATACTGGGTCGTGGAGCTGAGCTCCTTCTTGGCCTTTTCGGCCTCTTCACGCAGACGCTGCAGGGCCAGCTTGTCCTGGCGCAGGTCGACGCCCTGTTCCTTCTTGAACTCGTCGGCCAGATAGTCGGCCAGACGGACGTCGAAGTCCTCGCCGCCCAGGAAGGTGTCGCCGTTGGTCGACTTCACCTCGAACACGCCGTCGCCGATCTCCAGGATCGAGACGTCGAAGGTGCCGCCGCCCAGGTCGTAGACGGCGATCTTCTGGCCGTCGTTCTTCTCGAGGCCATAGGCCAGGGCTGCCGCGGTCGGCTCGTTGATGATGCGCAGGACTTCCAGACCGGCGATCTTGCCGGCGTCCTTGGTCGCCTGACGCTGGGAATCGTTGAAATAGGCCGGGACGGTGATGACGGCCTGGGTGACCTTCTCGCCGAGGTAGGCCTCCGCAGCCTCCTTCATCTTGGTCAGGGTGAAGGCCGAGATCTGCTGCGGCGAATAGTCCTTGCCGTTGGCGCGCACCCAGGCGTCGCCGTTCGGGCCCTTGACGATCTCATAAGGGACCATCCCCTTGTCCTTCGCCACGACGGGGTCGTCGAAATTGCGGCCGATCAGGCGCTTGATGGCGAAGAAGGTGTTGGCCGGGTTGGTGACCGCCTGGCGACGCGCCGGCTGGCCGACCAGGGTCTCGCCGCCGTCCTGGATCGCGACCACCGAGGGGGTGGTGCGGTTGCCTTCGGCGTTCTCGATGACCTTGGGGTTCTTGCCGTCCATGACGGCGACGCACGAGTTGGTGGTGCCGAGGTCGATACCGATAATCTTGGCCATGAGCCTGTCTTTTCTCCGTCTGGCGGGCGATGCGGCGGCCTTGTCAGAAAGCGCCGCGCGTGACCGCCCCCGTTTTGTTTGCGCCGCCTCCCGGAACCGGGAGCACGACAGGTTGGGAACAAGGACCGTGAAACCCCACGGTTCGCGGGGTCTCTCGGGCTGTGCGGGATATGGGAAAGTCGCCATGCCCTGCAAGGGCTTGATAGCTCTCAGGAGTGAATCAGGCGGGAGTCAGGGCTCATCAGGTGCATCGAACGGCCCCCTCGGGCAGTCTGAAGCCGAATTGCGGGTCCCGGGCCCGACCGAACAGGACCCGACGATGCGCGCCGCGCCCCGCCAGCTTCGCCTTTCCCTGATGGTCGCCGGCGGCCTTGCCCTCGTCATCGGTCTGGGCGGAAGCGCCTCGCGCCAGTCGAACGACGCCTACAACCGCAATGTCCGGGTGCACAACCAGACCGGCTGGCCCATGACCCATCTTCAGGTCTCCTCCGGTGGAGCCTGGGGCGGCGATCTTCTGGGGTCCTCCACCCTTTCGCCGGGGGCCAGCATGGTCGTACGCATGGACGACGGCTCCGGCGCCTGCCGCTATGCGCTGCGGGCCCAGTTCGACAACGGCCAGACCCTCCAGCGCGACGGCGTCAACGCCTGTCAGGTCGCCGACTACTATTTCACGCGCTGATCCGCCGCGGGTTGGAAGATTTTATTCCTTTCTGCCCCTTGCGTCGGCGTTGACGCTTCCCATGTCCCGTTCGCGTCTTTGACACGTCGAACAGGTCACTCGGGATCAATCCGTCACAGACAGATCGAGCGAGACTCAAACTGTTGATTCAAAACAGTCGGACCGAAGATTTCGTCCGTTTCGTCCGTTTCGTCATGGTATTTTCGTCCGGACGAAGCGGACGAAAGCACAGCCGACCGATGGAGCCCTTCCCCGACCTTCCCGGCTTCCGCTACTGGCCCGGCTGGCTGGATGAGGCGGCGCAGGTCGCCCTGCTGGCGGAGATCGAGGCTGCTCTCACGATCGCGCCCCTCTACCGGCCGGTGACGCCCGGCGGAAAGCCGTTCTCGGTGCGGATGAGCAACCTCGGGCCGCTGGGCTGGGTCTCGGACCGGGCAGGCTATCGCTACCAGCCGACCCATCCGGATACCGGCCGCCCGTGGCCGCCGATTCCCGACGCCCTCCTCGACCTCTGGGCCGAACTCGCCGACTGGCCCCGGCCGCCCGACGCCTGTCTGGTCAACCTCTACCGCGAGGACGCGAAGATGGGCCTGCATCAGGACCGGGACGAGGCCGATCACACCGCCCCGGTCCTGTCGGTCTCTCTGGGCGACACGGCGGTCTTCCGCATCGGCCCGGCCGACAAGGGACCGACCCGGTCGCTGAAGCTGGACTCCGGCGATGTCTGCGCCCTGACCGGCCCGTCTCGACTGGCCCGGCACGGGATCGACCGGCTGCTTCAGGGCTCGTCGCGCCTGATCCCCGGCGGCGGGCGGATCAATCTGACGCTCCGCCGCGCGGCCTAGCCTCACGGCGGGGTGACTCGACGCAGGCCCAACCCGTCGTCACAGTCCCGCCGATCCATCAAAGAGGAAGCGCCATGACCGTCCTGACCCGCCCCGAAGGCCATGTCCCCGAGGACTTCCACCTGTCGCGCCGGGCGCTGGCGGGCCTGACCGCGGCGGGGGTCTTCACCGGCTACGCCCCGTCGGTCCTGGCCCAGGACGCCCGGCCGATCGCCACCGACGATCAGGGTCTGGAGACCGGGATGGTCTCCTATCCGTCCGCCGACGGCTTCGACCTGCCCGCCTATGTCGCCCGGCCGGAGGGTGAAGGCCCGTTCCCCGTCGTGATCGTCGTCTCCGAAATCTGGGGCCTGCACGCCTACATCATGGATGTGGCCCGCCGCCTCGCGAAGGCCGGCTACGCCGCCGTCGCTCCGGCCTTCTTCGTGCGGGTGCAGGACCCGG
>CAMLNY010000076.1 GCA_946481405.1 uncultured Brevundimonas sp.
GAGCATCTCCGCCATCGGCCGCCCGGGCGTCGCCTTGGTCGCGAACCAGACGCCGTCGCGCTCCTCGAGCTGGTCCCGGGTCAGGCCGGTCTTGCGCGCGAACTCCAGATTGCCGTCGGACAGAAACATCAGACGCCCTTCAGGATCGAGATGTCGGCTCCACACGTCCACGGCCCACGGGTCGTTGGCGGCAACGCAGGCGATGAAGTCGAAGCCGGAGGCCTTCAGCTTGGCGGCGTTTTCCACAAAGTCGGGCAGGTGAGCGCCGCTGCACGTCGGTGTGAAGGCGCCGGGCAGGCCCACCAGAATACCGCGTCGCCCCATGAACAAGGTCTCGATATTGTCGCTCTGGACAAAGCCCTCGCGCAGTCTGCCAAGCCTGACCGGCGGGATGCGCTCGCCCACCCGAATGGTTCTGATCATTGTCTCACGCCACTGCGGACCGCTACTCGGGCAGAATGATCCGCGGTGGCTGCTGAACGATTAACCTTGGTCCTGGAGCGCGGTTTCCGAGGCCACAATGCGGCTGGCGGCGTGGATCACCGAGGCGATGCGCAACGCGGTCTGGACCTGCTGGGCCGGGACGCCGTGCTTACGCAGCTCACCCTCGTGGGCGTCCATGCAGGCGCCGCAGCCGTTGATGGCCGAGACGGCCGTCGACCACAGCTCGAAGTCCATCTTGTCGACGCCTGGATTGCCCAGGATGTTCATCCGCAGGCGTGCCGGAATGGTGGTGTATTCCTGGTTCTTCATCAGGTGCAGGGCGCGGTAGTAGATGTTGTTCATGCCCATGATGGCGGCGGCGGCCTTGGCGGCCGTCATGGCCTCGGGCGACAACTTCCCGGCGGCGGCGGCCTCGATGGCCTTCACGACCGGGGCGACGCCCACGGCATGGGCGGAGGCGAGGAAGCAGCCCCACTTCTGCTGGTCGTTCAGCACGGTCTCGGAGGCGAGCGAGCCGAGGTTCAGCGAGATGTCCTTGGCGTAAGCGGGCATCAGATCGCGAAGAGCATCAATGGACATGGTCATTCCTTGGTGGGCTACCGCTCGACGCGCGGCGTCTCGCTGCTTGAGCCCGTTCTGGGGGAGCGAAAAGAAAAAGGGCGGCGACTCTGAACGCCGCCGCCCTCTGGTCGTCTGATCTTTCGACCGGCCTCAGGCCGCGAGCGTCTCACCGCCGACCGGGCGGTTGCAGGCGCACAGTTCGTCGGTCTGCAGGGCGTCGACGACACGCAGGGTGTCAGCCGGGGCGCGGCCCACGTTCAGGTTCGTGACATAGACGTGCTGGACGACGTTGTGCGGGTCGACGACGAAGGTGGCGCGCAGGGCGACGCCCTCTTCCTCGTTCAGGATGCCCAGTTGGCGAGCCAACTTGCCGCCGTTGTCGGCGAACTGCCAGATCGGCAGCTTCGACAGGTCGGCGTGGTCGCGGCGCCAGGCCAGCTTCACGAACTCGTTGTCGGTCGAACCGCCCAGAACGACCGTGTCACGGTCTTCGAAATCGCGGGCCAGCGAGGCGAACTCGGCGATTTCGGTCGGGCAGACGAAGGTGAAATCCTTCGGGTAGAAGAAGATGACCTTCCACTTGCCTTCGAAGCTGTCCTGGGTGACGGCTTCGAAAGCCGAGACGCCATTCTCCTCGTGCGAGTTGAAGCCCGGCTTCACGCCGGTGATCTTGAATTCAGGCAGTTTTTCGCCGACGCCGAGCATGCGCGTATCCCTTGGTCTGATTGTGGATTGAACGGCCCGCGGGGGGAGGTGGGGCCGCCTGCGAGTGGTGGATGCGCCCGCTCGAGGTCGAAGTCAAATAGATCGTTCGATACCAGTCGATAGTTTTTGCCTATGGTCTAGAAATAGGCTGCAGCTATCGCCACCTCAAGATTTATCGATTTCCCTTCCGTAAGAAACGCGACCAACCTCCCTCCAACAATCATCCAGGGAGACACCATGATGGACGGCGAAAATCGCGCGAGCCCGCTCAGCGACCCGAAGAAAGAAAAGGCGGCGCTGCGGTCTCTTCTCGGTCGGACCAATCGCGACTGGTGGCCCAATCATCTGTCGGTGGACATCCTGCACCAGCAAGGACGGACCGGTGATCCGATGGGCGACGCCTTCGATTACGCCGAGGCGTTCAAGGCGCTCGATCTCGCGGCGGTGAAGCGCGACCTGACCGCCCTGATGACGGACAGCCAGCCTTGGTGGCCGGCGGACTACGGCCACTACGGTCCCTTCTTCATCCGCATGGCGTGGCACTCGGCCGGCACCTATCGCACCGGCGACGGTCGCGGCGGCGCAGGCGCGGGCCAGCAACGGTTCGCCCCACTGAACTCCTGGCCGGACAACGGCAACCTGGACAAGGCGCGCCGCCTGCTGTGGCCGATCAAGCAGAAATACGGCGCCAGCCTGTCGTGGGCCGATCTGTTCATCCTGGCCGGCAATGTCGCGATCGAGTCGATGGGCGGGCCGGTATTTGGCTTCGGCGGCGGCCGCGCCGACGTGTGGGAGCCCGAGAAGGACGTCTACTGGGGCACCGAGGAGAAATGGGTCGGTGAGGAGGGTAACGAGACCCGCATTCAGCCCGACAAGGACATGGTGCTGGAAGAGCCCTTGGCCGCGATCCAGATGGGCCTGATCTACGTCAACCCTGAGGGCCCCGGCGGCGTACCCGAGGCGATGCAGTCGGCGCGCGATATCCGCATTACCTTTGAACGGATGGGGATGAATGACGTGGAGACGGCGGCCCTGACCGCCGGCGGCCACACCTTCGGCAAGGCCCACGGCGCAGGCGACGCCTCCAAGGTCGGTGTCAGCCCAGAGGGCGGCGACATCGCGCAACAGGGTCTGGGCTGGGTCTCTGGCCACGAGAGCGGCATGGGCGACCACACGATCACTTCGGGCATCGAGGGCGCCTGGACCCCGACGCCGATCACCTGGGACATGACCTATTTCGACATGCTGCTGGACCACGAGTACGAGCTGGTCCGCAGCCCCGCCGGCGCGAAGCAGTGGCAGCCGGTCGGCAATCCGGACGAGACCCTGGCCCCGGCCGCCCACACGCCGGGCAAGCGCGTCCCGACCATGATGACCACGGCCGACATGGCCTTCAAGGTCGACCCCGAATACCGCAAGATCATGGAGAAGTTCCGGGCCGAGCCGGCCTATTTCGCCGACCAGTTCGCCCGCGCCTGGTTCAAGCTGTGCCACCGCGACATGGGGCCGAAGATCCGCTACCTCGGCCCGGACGTTCCGGCCGAAGACCTGATCTGGCAGGATCCGATCCCGGTCCATACGGGCCCGACCCTGTCCGACGCCGATGTGAAGACGCTGAAGGACGCCATCGCCGCCTCCGGCCTGTCGATCGCCGATCTGGTGCGCACGGCCTGGGCCTCGGCCGCGACCTGGCGCGGGTCGGACCACCGGGGCGGGGCCAACGGCGCCCGCATCCGTCTGGCTCCCCAGAAGGACTGGGAGGTCAACGAGCCCGAGAAGCTGTCGAGGGTCCTGGCCGCCTATGAGCGGATCAAGGCGTCGTCGGGCCTGAACGTCTCCATCGCCGACCTGATCGTTCTGGGCGGTTCCGTCGGGATCGAGCAGGCGGCCAGGGCGGCCGGCCACACGATCGAGGTGCCCTTCACCCCGGGCCGCACCGACGCCACGGCCGAACAGACCGACGTGGAGGGCTTCAAGGTTCTGGAGCCCCGTGCCGACGGTTTCCGCAACTATCTGCAGGTGCGGTTCAACGTGCCGACGGAAGAGCTGCTGGTCGACCGGTCGCAACTTCTGGGTCTGACCGCGCCGCAGATGACGGTGCTGGTCGGCGGCCTGCGGGTTCTGGGGATCAACTATAAAGACTCTAGGGACGGCGTTCTGACGGATCGACCGGGCCAGCTGACCAACGACTTCTTCGTCAATCTGCTGGACATGAAGACGGCCTGGAAGCAGGTGGACGACAGCGCCGACGAGACGTTCCTCGGCTCGGATCGCGAAACGCACGAGCCACGCTGGACGGCGACGCGCACCGATCTGGTGTTCGGCTCCAACTCCCAGCTGCGGGCCCTGGCGGAGGTCTACGCCTCGGCCGACGCCGGCGAGAAGTTCGTCAAGGACTTCGTCAAGGCCTGGGTCCAGGTCATGGAGAACGACCGCTACGACCTGCCCGCTCCGCGCCTGCGCGCGCAGAAGCTGGCCAGCTAGGAGGATCGCACCCGCTCCGGCCATGCGGCCGGGGCGGGTCGCTCCATAGATTCGATCGATGGCCTTTGCCTCCGATCAAACGAGCGCCTATGTCGGCCGCATGCTGCCGACCCTTCGCCAACTCCAGTATCTGAAGCTTCTGGCCGAGCACGGCTCCTTCAGCCGGGCGGCCGAGGCGGCCCTGGTCAGCCAGCCCGCCCTGTCGGCGGGGGTGCAGGAGCTGGAGAAGGTGCTGGGCGCGCCCGTCGTCGAGCGCACGCGCGGCAATGTCCAGCTGACCGCCGTGGGGGCCGAGGCCTGCCGCCGGGCCGAGGACGTGCTGGCCCGGACCGAGGATCTGGTCGAGGCGGCGCGCAACGCCGGACGGCCCCTGTCCGGTCGGCTGCGTCTGGGCGTGATCCCGACCGTCGCGCCCTTCCTGTTGCCCGCCACCCTGCCGGGGCTGAAGGCGGCCTATCCGGCCCTGCGGTTGTTCATCCGTGAGGACCTGACGCCGCGCCTGATCGCCGGCCTCAAGGCAGGCCAGTTGGACTGCGCCGTGATCGCCCTGCCCTATGACGCGCCGGGCATCGAGCACGCCCGGATCGGCGACGACGAGATCCTGGCTGTCGCTCCGGTCGGTCATGTGCTGGCCCAACCGGGTGCCGTCGGGCCTGGGTCGCTGAAGTCTGAGGATCTGATCCTGCTCGAGGACGGCCATTGTCTGCGCGATCAGGCGCTCGCCGCATTCGATATCGAGGCCCCCAAGGGCGACGACGTCTTCGCCGCCACCTCCCTGCATACGCTGGTGCAGATGGTCGGTTCGGGCCTCGGCGTCAGCTTCCTGCCCCAGATGGCGGTGCGCGCGGGGCTGGCGGACAACCCCTCGGTCGTCACCCGCCACATCACCCCGAGCGGCGCCCGCGCCGTACCCAGCCGCGAGATCGTCGTCGCATGGCGCTCGGGGTCGAGCCGGGCGGCGGAAGCCAGGCTGCTGGCTGAGGCTATGCGGCTCGACTGAGCCACCACTCCTTCGTCATCCTCCGGCAAGCCGCCTCTTGGCGGCGCAGACCGGGGGGACCCAGCGGCGCGCGAGAGTGCGAACCTGCCGCCCACGCTGCGGCTCGAGACATCTCGCCTCAACAGATCGCCTTCGGCGCCGCTGGGTCCCCTGGTCTCGCTCCGCTCGCCGGAGGATGACGAAAGAAAAGAAAAAGGGCCGGCGGATCGCTCCGCCGGCCCTGTTCGTCTCTTCACCTGTCGCCTTATTCGGCGGCGAGTACTTCCGGCTCGGGTGCAGGTGCGGGCGCACCGACGCCGGCGAGGTTCCGCAGCACGTAGGGCATAACGCCGCCGGCGCGCAGGTATTCCAGCTCGGTCTGGTTGTCGATGCGGCAGCGGACCGGGAAGCGGGCCATCTTGCCGTCCGACGGCCGGAACAGCTCAACCCACAGATCCTGGCGCGGCTTCAGACGGCCGGTGTTGGCGTCGGTCAGGCCCCGGATGGTGACGATCTCCTCGCCCGTCAGGCCCAGCTTCAGCCAGCCGTCCTGTTTGAACTGCAGCGGCACGACGCCCATGCCGATCAGGTTGGAGCGGTGGATGCGCTCGAAGCTCTCGGCGATGACGGCGCGAACGCCCAGCAGATTCGTGCCCTTGGCCGCCCAGTCGCGCGACGAGCCGGTGCCGTATTCCTTGCCGGCGAAGACCACCAGCGGCCGGCCCTCGGACTGGTAGCGCATGGCCGCATCGTAGATCGACATGACGTCGCCCGACGGGAAGTGCTTGGTCACGCCGCCTTCGATCTCGGGCGTGATCTTGTTGCGAATGCGGATGTTGGCGAAGGTGCCGCGCATCATGACTTCATGGTGGCCGCGACGGGCGCCGTAGGAGTTGAAGTCCAGGGCGTCCACGCCGTGGTTGGTCAGCCACTGGCCGGCCGGCGAGGTCTTCTTGATCGAACCGGCCGGGGAGATGTGGTCGGTGGTGATCGAGTCGCCGAAGATGGCCAGGACGCGGCCCTCGACGATGTCCTGAACCGGCTTCGGCTC
>CAMLNY010000077.1 GCA_946481405.1 uncultured Brevundimonas sp.
TCGACCGTCATGCCGCAGAAGATGGAAGCTTCCTGCGCCAGATAGCCCAGACCCATGCGGGCCCGCTGGTACATGGGCTGGGCGGTGATGTCCTCGCCGTCCAGCCAGATCGAGCCGCTATCGGCCGGGATCAGGCCGGTGATCATGTAGAAGCAGGTGGTCTTGCCCGCGCCGTTCGGGCCGAGCAGGCCGGCGACCTCGCCGCGCTGGACGGTCAGGGAGACGTCGGCCACGACCTGACGCGCGCCGAAGGCCCGGGCGATGTTGCGCACCCGAAGGCCCTTTTCAGGCGCGACCTCGGGCGCGGCGACCTTGTCGGCCTCGCGGTCGTCCAGATTGAGCGCTGAGAGTTCCTTGCGGGCCATTCAGGCTCAGTTCTGACCTTCGGGATAGAAGACGCCGCGCACCCGGCCGCCGTTGGCCGAGGTCCCGCCCTGGATCCGGGCCTGACCTCACCACCACGGTGGCGTGGGAGACGGGGTAGACGGCGCGGTCGCCGCGGATCGTCTCGTTGGGGGTGACGTAATAGACCTCGCCCGACGCCTCGATCCGGGTCAGGGCGCCGTTGGCGTCGCGCGCGCCTTCGATGGCGTTGGCGCGCAGGCGGGTGTCGCCCTGGGTGATCTCGGCCCGGCCGCGCAGGGAGACCGAGGTGTTGGTCAGCTCGCCTGTGTCCGCGCCGTAGCCGATCGGCTGGTTGCTGACGCTGGAACGCGTTTGCGCGACGGCCATGCCGCCGAGACCGAGGGCCAGGACGGCCGCGCCGGTCAGGATGAGGTGGCTGGTCTTCATGTCATTCACCGGAAGCGGGGTTGATGGTCCCCTGCACCTTGTTGTCGCCAGAGCCCCTGAACACGACCCGACGGCCCTGTTCATGGATGGCATAGGACGTTGCCGAGATGGTTCCAAGAGGGCCGCGACCCTGAACGCCCTTGTCGCCCGTCACCACGCCCGTCGCTGTGTCGACCACGGCCTCCGGCGTCGTCAGGGTGAAGCCCGATCCGCCGTCCGAAATCCGCACGTTCGGACCGATCGTCACGGTGCGTTCGGCCTCGTTGTAGATGCCGGCGTCGGCCGTCATTTCGGTGACCTTGGTGCCGCCGAGATTGAGCCGCAGCACCGGGCCGTTCAGCCGGAAGCGCCCCGTCACCGGATCGCGCACCGCGCCCTGGGCGCCGATGATGAAGGAGCGGCCTTGCGCGTCCTGGCCGTGGAACATGGGGTTGTCGAGGCGGATTTCCCTCGACTGGCTGGCCTCGCGCTCGACCCCCGACATGACGGTGCGGAACACCGTCCAGGTCAGGGCCCCGCCGGCCAGCACCACGATCAGGATCGGCAGCAGACGACGGTAGAGTTGGACCCGGCGGGACCGCGAACGCCAGCGCCCGGCCTGGGCGGCCAGTCGCGCCTCGTCGGCGCGCTTGCGATCCTCGGCCGGGTCGAAGTCCGTCATTTGGTCCAGGCGTGGGCGAAGACGTCATCCTCGAACCCGATCAGGTCGAGGCGCGCCCGCACGGGCAGGAAGTCGAAACAGGCCTGGGCGATCTCCATCCGGCCCTCGCGGACCAGCATCTCGTTCAGCCGGTCCTTGATGACGTGCAGGTGCAGGACGTCGGAGGCCGCATAGTCCAGCTGCGCCTGCGACAGCTCCGGCGCGCCCCAGTCCGACGACTGCTGGGCCTTCGACAGGTCGATGCCCGCCATCTCGCGCGCCACGTCCTTCAGCCCGTGCCGGTCGGTGTAGGTCCGCGCCAGCTTGGAGGCGATCTTGGTGCAGTAGACCGGTCCGGTCTCGACCCCGAGATGCAGCTCGACCATGGCGATGTCGAAGCGGCCGAAGTGGAAAATCTTGAGCACGTCCCGATCGGCCATCAGGCGCTTCAGGTTCGGACAGTCGTAGTCGGGGCGGTTCAAACGCACGACGTGGGCGTCGCCGTCGCCGGACGACAGCTGCACCACGCACAGCGGATCGCGCCGGAAGCGCAGGCCCATGGTCTCGGAATCGACGGCGACCTCGGGGCCCAGGTCCAGTCCGTCGGGCAGGTCGCCTTCATGCAGATAAACGGTCATGGCGCGTTCCTAGACCAGCAAGGCTGGACGGGAAACAAAAACGGCGCCGTGTCCTGCGACACGGCGCCGTTTGAAAACTGGTGCCCAGAAGAGGACTCGAACCTCCACGACCTTTCGATCACTGGCACCTGAAGCCAGCGCGTCTACCAATTCCGCCATCTGGGCCCGAGGAGGTCCGCGCCAAAACGCTTGCCTCATCGGAAGGCGCGGACCCTTAAGGCAGTGTACGGAGCGGGTCAACACGGTTTTCGGCGGATTCTGATCGGTTCCGCCAAAGCCCCGCGTTGCGGGCGTTCGGTGCATCGGTTATCCCCCGCCTGTCAGGCCCTTGCGGCCCGGCGAGACGCCGCTTTCGAGGAACGTTCGATGTCCGAATCCACCCCCGGTCTGGTCACCGTCTTCGGCGGCTCCGGCTTCGTCGGCGCCCAGGCGGTCCGCGCCCTGGCCCGCAAGGGCTGGCGCGTCCGCGTCGCCGTCCGCAAGCCCGCCCTTGCCCAGGACCTGCGCATCCTCGGCGATGTCGGCCAGATACAGCCGGTCCGCTGTGACATCACCAGCGCCGAGGACGTGGCCAGCGCCCTGAAGGGCGCGACCGCGGCCGTGAACCTGGTCGGCATTCTGTTCGAGACTCCGGGCCGGGGCTTCAAGGCCCAGCACGTCGAGGGCAGCCGCAACGTCGCTGAGGCCTGTGTCGCCGCCGGTGTGGACCGTCTTGTCCAAGTCTCGGCCATCGGCGCCGATGCCCATTCCGGGGCTGAGTACGCCCGCACCAAGGGCGAGGCCGAAGCGGCCGTCCGCCAGACCAGGCCCGACGCCGTCATCCTGCGTCCCTCGATCGTATTCGGAAACGGCGACGGTTTCCTGAACCGCTTCGCATCGATGGCGACAAAGGTGCCGGCCCTGCCGCTGATCGGCGGCGGCGAGACCAAGTTCCAGCCGGTATGGGTCGGCGACGTGGCCGAGGCGATCGCCCGGGCGGTGGTTCGGACCGACGCCGCCGGTCGCACCTTCGAACTGGGCGGGCCCGAGGTCTGGTCCTTCAAGGACATCCTCGAATACATCCTGCGCGAGACCGGGCGTCGCCGCCTTCTGGCGCCCCTGCCCTTCTTCGCCGCCGAGACCATCGGCTCCCTGGCCGAGATCACGGCCGTGATCGGCATCGCGCCCGCCCTGACCCGCGATCAGGTCCTGATGCTCAAGACCGATAATGTCGTCGCTCCGGGCGCCGAGGGCCTGTCGGCCCTGGGCGTCGACGCCACCGGACTGGAAGCCATCGCCCCGTCCTACCTCTGGCGCTACCGCCGCGGCGGTCAGTTCGCCGAAGGCCCGGGCGCAGTGAAGGTCGAGGCCGAACCGGCCTGATCCGGCTCAGAGCAACCGGATTTCCTTCAGACGTTCCGTCAGGAAGTCCTCGGCCATGATCGGCTTGCCGGCGTAACGGTCCGGGTTCTCCGGCGTGATCGTCGACGGCAGGGTCTCGATTACGAAGTCCGGGTTGAAGTGCAGGAAGAAGGGCGTCGAATAGCGGGCGAAGCTGGCCCGCTCCGGCGTCGGATTGATCACGCGGTGGCTGGTCGACGGCAGGACGTGGTTGACCAGCCGCTGCAGCATGTCGCCGATGTTGATCACCAGCGCGCCCGGCGGCGGGGCGACGTCCAGCCATTCGCCGTCGGCGTCCTTCAACTGCAGCCCGGCCTCTTCGGCGCCCAGCAACAGGGTGATGACGTTGATGTCCTCATGCGCCCCGGCCCGCACGCCGGACGCCCCGGCCGGCACCGGCGGATAGTGGAGCATGCGCAGGATGGAGTTCCCCAGCTCGACCTTGTCCTCGAAATAGTCATCGCCGAGATTCAGATAGTGGGCGATGGCCCGCAGGATCTTGCGGCCCAGTTCGTCCAGCGCCTGGAACATGCCGTAGAGGTGCGGCCTGAAGCCCTCGACCTCGGTCGGCCAGACGTTGTCGCGCATGTATTTGCGATAGGGGTGGCCCTCCGGCAGTTCCCGGCCGACGTGCCAGAACTCCTTCAGGTCCACGGCCGCGGCGCCCTTCGCCGCCTCGACCCCGAACGGCGTCAGGCCGCGCGCGCCGCCGGTGCCCGGCTGGTGATACTGGCGCTTCACCTCCTCCGGCAAGGCGAAGAAGGCCTTGGCGTCGTCCAGCGCCGCCGTGATGACCGCCTCGTCCAGCCCGTGGTCCGACACGACGGCGAAGCCATAGCGGGTGAAGGAGGCGCCCAGATCGTCGCTGAAGCCTTGGAAGTCCGTGTCGTAGCGCGACATGGAGACGGGCTTGATGCCTTTGGAAGCGACCGAGGGGGCGTCGAGGGTGGAGGTCACGGGCGGGCCTTTCGAATGCATGCGCGGCGGTCCGAAGGCCGCCGGGGGAGACGTTCATACGCCCTGCCGCCGCAAATTGGCAGATTGAGGTCCGGTTTCCCCAAAAGGCCGGTTCGTTCATCCTCGGGTCAGAGAGGAACCTCCACCGTAAGCCCACGTTTCCGCCGCATACGGATGCGTACACACAAGGAGTTCTTCATGCGCACGAACCTGCTCGTCACCGGCCTCGGCGTGGCCGCCATGCTCGGCGCGACTGCCTGCACCACGACCGACCCCTATTCCTCGACCCCCGTTCGCAACAATACCGGCACCGGAGCGATCGCGGGCGCGCTGGGCGGCGCGGTGCTCGGCTATCTTACCAACACCTCGGACGGCGAACAGGGCCGTCGCAACGCGCTGATCGGTGCGGGCGTCGGCGCGCTCGGCGGCGCGGCGGTCGGCAACTACATGGACCGCCAGCAGCGCGCCATGGAGGCCGAACTGTCGGGCACCGGCGTCGGCGTGGCGCGTCAGGGCGACAACCTGGTCCTGCGCATGCCGTCGGACGTCACCTTCGCGGTGAACCAGTCGAACATCGAGCCGCGCTTCGATGCCGTCCTGCGCGACGTCGCCGCCGTGCTGGAGGAATACGACCGTTCGCTGGTCGATGTCGTGGGTCACACCGATTCCTCGGGCGGCGATGCGATCAACCAGCCCCTGTCGGAGCGCCGCGCCCTGTCGGTCGCCGACGCCCTGATCCGCAACGGAGTCCAGCGCGAGCGTCTGTTCGTAGCCGGCCAGTCCTCGCGCGTTCCGGTCGCCTCCAACGCCACCCCGGAAGGCCGCGCCCAGAACCGTCGTGTCGAGATCCTGATCCGTCCCTTCACGGGCTGATCCGTCGGGTCGCCACAGCGCGCGCCGGCCCCGGCCGCGCGCGCTGTGGACGATTCTTCTAAACGCACACGGTTCAGTGACTTGCGTCCTTAACCCGTCTGTGTTCCCTGACGGTGCTGACGACTCGGGGGAGCGGCATGGATCAGGACGTGTGGAACCGTGACGACGGTCATCTGGCGAAGGGCGCCAGGATGGTCGCCGCCGCCCTCGTCTCCGCCGTCCTCACCGCCACCGTCGTCATCGCCGTCGGCCAGTCGATGATCGACCGCCACGCCGCCGACGCCGCCCAGCCCTCAGCCGACGCCTTGCTGATCCACACCGCCGGCTGATCGACCGCTTGCGGAAAGCCGCGACGCAGCGTCACCTCAGGGCGTGACCGCGCCCGCCCGCATCCCCCTCTCCGCCCCCGACATGGGCGCCGCCGAGCGCGCACGGCTGCTCGCGACCTTCGACGACGGCTGGGTCTCCTCGGCGGGACCGGTGGTGGAGGCGTTCGAGCGGGCCTTCGCCGAGGCGACGGGCTTCGCCCACGCCACGGCGATGTCGTCAGGCACGGCGGCCCTGCAGGTCGCCCTGACGATGCTGGGGCTGAAACCCGGCGACGCCGTCATCTGTCCGACCCTGACCTTCATCGGCGGCGTCAGTCCGATCGTCCATGCGGGGGCGCAGCCGATCTTCGTCGACTGTTCGGCGGGCGACTGGAACCTGGACCCCGCCCTGCTGGAACAGGCCTTCGATCGCGCCCGGGCCGAGGGCCTGACGGTGCGCGCCGTGGTCCCGGCCGATCTCTACGGCCAGTGCTGCGACATCGGTGCGATCCGGGCCATCGCCGACACCCACGGCGTTCCGGTCATCCTCGATTCGGCCGAGGCCGTGGGCGCGACCCTGAACGGACGCCACGCCGGGCATGGCGCCTCCTCCGCCGCCTTCTCCTTCAA
>CAMLNY010000078.1 GCA_946481405.1 uncultured Brevundimonas sp.
AGGTGCAGGCCGTGGGTGTCGCCATAGCGAACGGCGTCGAGCCAGTAGCGGGCCATGTGCTCGCCGTAGCGCGACGACTGCAACAGGCGGTCAACCGCCCGCTCGTAGGCGTCGGCCCAGCTGTGATCGAAGACGTATTCGCCCTGGCTGTGGCCCTTCAGATAAAGGGGCATGCAGCCCAGAACCGCGTCGTCGGGACCGCGAAGGGTCAGGTGGCGCGGACCCCAGCCCTGGGAGGCGACGGCGCTGCCGGAGGCCTCGCAGGCGTGGAGGAAGTCGAAGCTGACGAAGGGATCGCCCGTCGGGGCGGCGCAGGCGTCCCAAGCCTCGCGACCGATGGCCGCGAGGCTGTCATGGACCTGAAGCGTGAAGTCCGTCTGCGAGGTCACCGCACCTCGACGACGGCGTCCACCTCGACGGCGAAGCCGAGGGGCAACTGGTAGACGCCGACGGCCGAACGGGCGTGGCGGCCAGCGTCGCCGAAAACCTCGACCATCAGGTCCGAGCAGCCGTTGATGACGGCCGGGATGGCGGTGAAGCCGGGGCCGGCCTGAACGAAGCCGCCCAGCTTCACGACGCGCACGACGCGCTCGAGGTCGCCATCGAGGGCGGCGTTGATCTGGGCCAGGAGGTTGATGCCGCAGAGGCGGGCGCCGGCGGCCGCCTGTTCCGGGGTCACGTCCTCGCCGACCGTGCCCTTGAGCCCGCCCGAGGCGTCGTTCGAAAGCTGGCCCGAGATGTGGATCAGGTTGCCGGTGCGCACGAACGGAACATAGTTGGCCACCGCCGCGGCGGGCTGGGGCAGGGTGATGCCGAGTTCGGTCAGGCGGGCGGCTATGCTCATCTCAGGGCTCCATACAGGTGTTGCGCGCGGTTTAGCGCGGGGGCGAGGCGCGTCGCCAGCCTTTAAAGGTTCGCCAACCGGCGTGTGTCATGATTGCCGGATGGAAACGCTCTCGAAAACACAGATCGCGGCGTTCAACGCCGTTCGGGCCCGCCTCACCGCCGCAGAGCGGACGCGTGTGGATATCGCCTCGGTCGAGGCCGTGGACCCGGCGGTCGCCTCGGCGCCCCACTGGAATTTCGACCTTCCCAGCCATGCGGCCGATCAGGCCTTGGGCGAGGACGCCACCGACGCGATGCGCCGGGCGCTGGTCGCGACCTGGGCGCTCGAGTTGCCGGGGCGGGCGAAGCAGGCGGCCCTGCCGGGCGAGGTGATGGAGCTCTATCCGTACTGGATGGACAAGATGGCCGAGTTCCTGATGGCGGCCGGCGAGACCCATGCCGGCTACGACCGGGACCACTGGGCCAAGGATGTGCGGATGGCGCTGGTGCTCAGCGTGCCGGGGGCCCTGACGCAGACCATCGACCTGTCGTCGCCCATGGGACCGGGCCAGGTGGTCAAGAACGGGCGCGACGGCCACGGCTGGTCGCAGCTCGTCCACTATGCGCGGGCGCAAGGCTGGAAGAAGCCCTGGCTGGAGGTTCACACCGAGGCCCGCCAACTGGCCGATTTCAACGAGGCCGGCTGGGACCGCGCGTGGGCGACGGCGGCGGCGATCTGCAAGACGCGGCCGGAGCTGGCCGGGATGATCGGATCCAGCTGGTTCTACGATCCGCCGCTGGAGACCATCAGCCCGCGTCTGGCCTATCTGCGCCAGAACCCGCTGAAGGGCGGGGCCTTCATCATCCATCAGGGGCCGGCGCCAATCCATTCGGAAAGGGCCGGGGCGTCGTCGCCGACGCGCAAGGCCATGATCGAGAGCGGCGAATATCTGCCGCGGTCGTGGCTGGTGGCGTGGCCGCGCGCGACGCTCATTCCGTGGGCGGAGCAACGGAAGGCGGCCATGGAGATGGCCGAGGCGGCCTGAGTTAGACGCCAAAACACCGTCCGAAGCGTGCGAAGCGTTCACTGCGTTCGGTTAAAGACAACGATGTGAAAGACCCGGGCGCCAGTGTCTCACGGTTTTGGGCGGCGCCTGGGATAAGGCGTCTCAAAAGTTCGGAGCTTTGAAATCGTTGGGCGATTTCGGGCGTCCTTTGATGGGTATCGCCCTTTCGTCATTGCCCGGCTCGACCGGGCAACCCAGCGGCGCGCGAGAGCGCGAACCTGTCGCGGACGCCGGCAGCAGGAACTGCTGACCCGTCGCCTTCGCTCCGGCGCCTCCCCCGGTCCGATCTTCGATCGGCCGGAGGATGACGATGGGTTCCGGGTCTTCGCTACGCTGCACCCGGAATGACGAAAGAAGTTAGCGCGTCGCGTCCCAATGACGGACCGCATCCGCATCGCGTGCGGAGAGGTCCGGGTAGTCCGGGTCCGAGCCGACGTCCGGCACGCGCCGCCAGGAGCGGGCGCATTTCAGATGGTCCGCGAGGTTGACCGTGACCGAGATCGCGTCGCCGCCCTCCGCCTGTTCGGCGCCGGAGGTGCGGAACACCTCGGCGGCGTCGAGACCCTCGAAAGCCGCGAACGAACCGGCGGGGCCGCTGACTGTCGGCCAGGCGTCGAGGGCGCCACCGATGGTTTTCTCACGGCGGGCAGCCTCCAGGGCGTCGTTGACGACCTCCAGCACCGACTGGACCGAAGCCCAGCGCGCCGCTTCCTGTGCGTTTTCCCACTGATCCGGCGTCTGCGGGATCACCCGCGCGCAGTTCGTGCCCGTGTCCGGATAGAGCGTGGTCCAGGCCTCTTCCATGGTGAAGGGCGTCAGCGGGGCCAGCCAGGCGGTGAGCCGGACGAAGACCTCGTGCATGACCGTGCGGGCCGCGCGACGACGGGTGGCGTCGGGGCGGTCGCAGTAGAGGCTGTCCTTGCGGATGTCGAAATACAGGGCCGAGAGGTCGCCCGAGCAGAACTCCAGCACCGGCCGGACGACGTCCTGGAAGCGGTAGGTCTCGTAGGCCGAGCGGACCTGGCCATCGAGCTCCCACAGGCGATGCAGGATGAACTTCTCGAGCGGCGGCATGTCGGCGTAAGCCACGCGTTCGGCCTCGTCGAAGTCCGACAGGGCGCCCAGCAGGTAGCGGACGGTGTTCCGCAGCTTGCGATAGGCGTCGACCGTGGTCTGGAGGATCTGTTTGCCGATCCGCTGGTCGTCCGAATAGTCGACCAGGGCGACCCACAGACGCAGGATGTCGGCGCCCGATTCCTTGATGATGGTCAGGGGATCGGTCGTGTTGCCCCGCGACTTCGACATCTTCTCCCCGTTCTCGTCGAGGGTGAAGCCGTGGGTCAGGACCGCCCTGAACGGGGCGCGGCCGCGGGTGCCGCAGCCTTCCAGCAGCGACGACTGGAACCAGCCGCGGTGCTGGTCGGAGCCTTCCAGATAGAGGTCGGCCGGCCAGTGCGCCGGCCGGTCGCCGGTGTAGCCGTTCTCCGGCAGGCGGGGATCGAGGGTGAAGGCGTGGGTCGAGCCGGAGTCGAACCAGACGTCGAGGATGTCCTCGACCTTCTCGTAGCGGGCCGGGTCGTGCTGGCCGAGGAAGTCCGCGTCGGGCGCTGTGAACCAGGCGTCGGCGCCGCCTTCGGCAACCGCCGCGACGATGCGGGCGTCGACCTCGGGGTCATGCAGGGGCTGGCCGGTCTGCTTGTCGATGAACATGGCCAGGGGCGTGCCCCAGGCGCGCTGGCGGCTTACCAGCCAGTCGGGGCGGCCCTCGACCATCGCGCGGATACGGTTGCGACCGGCGACCGGATGGAAGGTCGTGTCGTCGATGGCCTGAAGCGCGGTCTCGCGCAGGCTCTCGCCCGACTTCAGCGGTTGGTCCATGCGGATGAACCACTGAGGGGTATTGCGGAAGATGACCGGCGCCTTGGAGCGCCAGGAGTGCGGGTAGGAGTGTTCGAGGCGGCCGCGCGCCAGGAGGTTGCCGGCCTCGATCAGCTTTTCCATCACCGCGCCGTTGGCGGGGCCGAACTTGCCGGTCTTCTTGCCCTCGGTTTCGAGCACCTTGAGGCCGGCGAACAGGGGGACGCCCGGGTAGTAGGCGCCGTCTGGATCGACGGTGTCGGGCACCTCGTGATGGCCGTGGGCCTTCCAGACCTCGAAGTCGTCCGCGCCGTGGCCAGGGGCGGTGTGGACGAAGCCCGTGCCGGCGTCGTCGGTGACGTGATCGCCACTGAGCAAAGGCACCGAGAAGCCGTAACCGGGGTCGAGCGCGGCCAGCGGGTGGGCGCATTCGAGGCCTGAGGGGTTCAGGTCCGACAGGCGGGTCCAGGAGGCGATCCTCGCGGCCTTGAAGACCTCTTCCGCCAGCTTGTCGGCGACGATCAGGCGATCGCCCGGCGCAGCCCAGGGCTCGAACTTCAGGCCTGTCTCCATCGCCGTGACCTCATAGAGGCCATAGGCGATCTCGGGGCCGTAGCTGATGGCGCGGTTGGCGGGGATGGTCCAGGGCGTGGTCGTCCAGATGACGATCGACGGCGTGGGATTGCGGAAGGCCAGCAGATCGTCGTCGTGGTCGTCGGAGGCCGCGATGACCGGGAACTTCACCCAGATCGTGGGCGAGACGTGGTCGTGGTACTCGATCTCGGCGTCGGCCAGGGCCGTGCGCTCGACCGGCGACCACATGACGGGCTTGGAGCCGCGATAGAGCTGGCCCGTGTTCTTGAACTTGTGGAACTCGGCGACGATCGCGGCCTCGGCGGAATAGTCCATCGTGGCGTAGCGATTGTCCCAGTCGCCGACGACGCCGAGGCGTTTGAACTGGCCGGTCTGGGTGTCGATGTATTTGCCGGCGTAGGCGCGGCAGGCGGCGCGGAACTCGGCCTTGGAGACCTCGTCCTTGCGACGGCCCTTGGCGCGGAATTCTTCCTCGATCTTCCATTCGATCGGCAGGCCGTGGCAGTCGAAGCCGGGCACGTAGTCGACGTCGTAGCCGAGCAGGAAGCGCGAGCGAACCACGAAGTCCTTCAGCGTCTTGTTCAGCGAATGGCCAATGTGGATGTCGCCGTTGGCGTAGGGCGGGCCGTCGTGAAGGACGTACAGCGGCGCGTTCTCCGACTGACGTTGGGCGCGGAGCTTTCCGTAGAGGTCGCCCCACTGTTCGAGGATCAGAGGCTCCTTCTGGGGCAGGCCGCCGCGCATCGGGAAAGGGGTCTCGGGCAGGAAGACGGTGTCGCGATAGTCGCGGCCGGTGGTGGAATCGGGGGTCTGTGCGTCGTCGGCCATAGGGTCGGTCTCGGGCAATCTGAGGGATGCGTCGGGTGAGGTCGGCTGGAAATCCCGGCGTACGCGAGGGCGAAGGCCCCGTCAGCGTCACGCCGGGCGGCTAATCTCGATCGCAATGATCCGGCGCGCGTCCATGGGAGGGTCCTATCAGGGCGCGGGGGCTGGGAAAAGCGCGGGCTTTCGCTAACGTCGCAATACAGCGGCGCCGGGGAGCGCCGGAGGGAGGCGAGGATGCGGATTCTGATCGCGGCCGTGGCGCTGGGGCTGGCGGCCTGTCAGCCGGCGGCCGAGGAGACGGCGAAGGCGGAAACGCCCCCGGCGACGGCGCAGGCCGCCAGTTCTCAGGCTGACGGGGCGGAGGCCTTCGTGCGCGAGACCTACGCCGGCTATCACGACGATCCCAACGTCCAGTCGGGGCGGACCGATGCAGTCTGGTCGGCGCGGACCAAGGCCCTGTGGGACGAGAATTTCGAGGCGGCCGAGGGCGTCGGCTATCTGGGCTTCGACCCGGTCTGCAATTGTCAGGACTGGACCAGGCTGCACATCACGGCCCTGACGGTGACGCCCACGGGCCCGGAAAGCGCCGATGCGGCCGTGACCTTCGTCAACGGCGAGCCGCCCGTGACCGTCAGCCAGACGCTGAAACTCGTGCGCGAGGGCGGGAGCTGGGCCATCGACGACATCGTCTGGGGGCCGGGCGCCACGATGTACGGACAGCCGAACATGGTCGAGGGGCTGACCGCCTCGACCGCAGAGATCAGGGCCGCAGAATGAGGACCACGATGATGAGGATGTGGATGGCCGGTGCGGCCGTGCTGGCGCTGGCGGCCTGTTCGCCGGCCGCCGACGAGGCTGCGGCTCCGGAGACGGCGGCGGCGGCTCCGGCCACGGCCCAGACGCCGGAGGCTTTCGTGCGGTCCCTGTATATGAGGGAGCAGGGGGGCACGGCGGTACGGGACGAGGACCCGGCCGCGCCCGAGGTCGAAGTCCCTTCGATGTGGTCCGCGCGCACGAGGGCGCTGATCGCCGAGAC
>CAMLNY010000079.1 GCA_946481405.1 uncultured Brevundimonas sp.
GCGACATAGGTCGAGGAGCCGTCCCACTCGTAGGTCTGGCCGCCCGAGACCTGGATGGCCTGCCAGTGCTTGTCGCCCTTGAAGACGTCCTTGTAGCGTTTGGCGAACATGGCCGGGGTCACCGACTTGCGCTGGATGTCGGCGACTTCCTGGGCGGTCGGCCAGACGTCCTTCAGGAAGACGTCCTTGCCCTTCTTGTCCTGACCGATCGGGTCCTTCGTGATGTCGATGCGCATCGAACCGGCGAGCGCATAGGCGACGACCAGCGGCGGCGAGGCCAGATAGTTGGCCTGGACGTCCGGGTTCACGCGGCCTTCGAAGTTGCGGTTGCCCGACAGGACAGAGGTGGCGACGATGCCGTTCTCGTTGATGGCCTTGGAGATCGCCGGGTCCAGCGGGCCCGAGTTGCCGATGCAGGTGGTGCAGCCGTAGCCGACCAGGTTGAAGCCGATCTTATCGAGATCCTTCTGCAGGCCGGCGTCGGTCAGGTAGTCGGTGACGACCTGCGAGCCCGGGGCCAGCGAGGTCTTGACCCAAGGCTTGGGCTTGAGGCCCAGGGCGTTGGCCTTCCTCGCCACCAGACCGGCGGCGATCAGGACCGAGGGGTTGGAGGTGTTGGTGCAGGAGGTGATGGCCGCGATGACTACGTCGCCGTCACCGACGGTAAACTTTTCACCGTCGACCGCGGCGCGCGCCGCATCCGAAGCGCGGGCGAAGGTTCCGGTCAGGTGGCCTTCGAACTCGGGGGCGGCGGTGGTCAGTTCGACGCGGTCCTGCGGACGCTTCGGACCGGCCAGCGACGGGACGACCGACGCCAGGTCCAGTTCCAGGGTGTCGGTAAAGACCGGCTCTTCGGAATCGGCGTCGATCCACAAGCCCTGGGCCTTGGCGTAGGCTTCGACCAGAGCGACGCGCGCCTTGTCGCGACCCGTGGCGGTCAGGAAGTCGATGGTGGCCTGAGAGACCGGGAAGAAGCCGCAGGTGGCGCCGTATTCCGGGGCCATGTTGGCGATGGTCGCCTGGTCTTCCAGCGTCAGGCCGGTCAGGGCGTCGCCGAAGAACTCGACGAACTTGCCGACCACGCCCTTCTTGCGCAGCATCTGGGTGACGGTCAGGACCAGGTCGGTGGCGGTCGCGCCTTCCGGCAGACGGCCGGTCAGTTTGAAGCCGATGACTTCCGGGATCAGCATCGGGATCGGCTGGCCCAGCATGGCGGCCTCGGCCTCGATGCCGCCGACGCCCCAGCCCAGGACGGCCAGGCCGTTGATCATGGTGGTGTGGCTGTCGGTGCCGACGACGGTGTCGGGATAGGCGACGGTCCTCTTGCCCTCTTCCAGCGTCCAGACGGTCTGGGCGAGGTTCTCAAGGTTCACCTGGTGGCAGATGCCGGTGCCGGGGGGCACGACACGGAAGTTGTTGAAGGCCGAGGAGCCCCAGCGCAGGAAGTTGTAGCGCTCGATGTTGCGTTCATACTCGCGCTCGACGTTCTGGTTGAAGGCCTTGGCGGTGCCGAAGTGGTCGACCATGACCGAGTGGTCGATGACCAGATCCACCGGGACCAGCGGGTTGATCTTGGAGGCGTCGGCGCCCAGGGCCGACATGGCGTCGCGCATGGCGGCCAGGTCCACCACGGCGGGAACGCCGGTGAAGTCCTGCATCAGGACGCGGGCCGGACGGAAGGCGATCTCGTGCTCGACCGAGCCCTTGTTCTCGACCCAGGCCGCGACGGCCTTCAGGTCGGCCTCGGTCACCGAGACGCCGTCCTCGTTGCGCAGCAGGTTCTCCAGCAGCACCTTCATCGAGCGCGGCAGACGCGAGATGCCGGCCAGACCGGCTTCCTCGGCGGCGGGAAGGCTGTAATAGGCGTATTTCTTGCGCCCGACGGAAAGGTCCTGACGGGTCTTGAGGCTGTCGACTGACGGCATGGGAGAGGGTCCTCTGGTCAAAGCCGCCCGGACATCCGGTTGCGCCGTCTCGCGGCGATCGCAGGGGCGCACAGGTCCCTTGCGCGCGCGGCGACAGCCTGCTGCGGCGACCGCGCATATAGCTCCGGTCGCGGGGTCCGTCCATGTATCCACTTCCTCTGCGGGGACATTGAGAACGGGTCGCAAAATGAAGGGCTTGGGGGCGTGATCGCGACCGTGTCCGTGACCGGTCTGACGCTGTCGCGCGGCGAGCGGACCCTGTTCCGCGACCTGTCGTTCGCCCTCCCGTCCGGAGAGGCCGCGGCCCTGACCGGAGCGAACGGCGCGGGCAAGACCAGCCTGCTGCGCGCCGTCGCCGGCTTCCTGCATCCCGAGGCCGGGGAGATCGCTTTCCGTGACTCCGATGACGAACCGATCGACGCCGAACTGGCCCGCGCGCACGAGGTCCATCTGCTGGGTCATCTGGACGGGCTGAAGGGCCAGCGCACGGCGCGCGACGAACTGATGTTCCAGTCGCAGTGGCTGGGCCGCAGCCATGACGGCATCGACGAGGCCATCGATACCCTCGGTCTCAAGCCCCTGCTCGATCTGGAAGTGCGCAAGCTTTCGGCCGGTCAGAGGCGGCGTCTCGCCATGGCCCGCCTGATCGGATCGCCGCGCGCCCTCTGGCTTCTGGACGAACCGCTCAGCCCGCTCGACGCCAGATGGCGCGAGGCCGTCGGCGCCATGATGGGGCGTCACCTGCAGGGCGGCGGCCTGATCCTCGCCGCCGTTCACGACCCCTTGCCGATCCCGGCGCGCCCTCTCGATTTGGGAGCGGGCCGATGAGCGCGGCGTCCGTCCTGTTCAGACGCGAACTGGCCCTCGCCTGGGGCGGCGGCGGCGGGCCGCTGCTGGCGTGCGGCTTCTTCGCCTGCCTGACGACCGTCGTGCCTCTGGCGGCCGGCGGCGATCCGAATGTACTGAAGCCCGTGGCCTCGGGCATCGCCTGGCTGGCGCTCGCCCTGTCGTCCCTGCTGTCGCTGGAGCGGATGTTCGAACGCGACTTCGAGGACGGAGCGTTGGACCTGCTCGCCACGGGCCCCCTTCCGCTTGAAGCGGTCGTGGCCATCAAGGCGCTCAGCCAGTGGATCGCGACCGGCCTGCCGCTTGCGGTGACCGCGCCCATCGCCGCGATCGCCCTCGGACAGGCTCCGGAACTGCTGCCGCTGACGGCGCTATCGGCCTCGATCGGAGGGCTGGGTTTCGCCTTCACCGGGGCGCTCGGGGCGGCGCTGGCGCTGGGCGCGCGGCGGGGCGGCCTGTTGATCGCGGTTGTGGTCCTGCCGCTGTTCATTCCGCCGGTGGTGTTCGGCTCAGGGGCGCTCGATCGTGCGGCGGCGGGTCTCAGCCCCTGGCCCGCTATGGCCCTGCTCGGAGCCTATGTCCTGTTCGCCGGGGTCATCGCCCCGCCGGCGGGCGCCGCGGCGATCCGCAGCGCCCAGGGGTAGTCAAGGCCCTCAGCGAACCGAGGCGTAGGTGGTCAGCGTTTGCTGCAGACGGCCGTGCTCGCGCGCGTTCATGCAGCGCGGGGCCGACCAGACCTCGCCCGAAGCCCGGGCCTGAAGGGCCTGTTCCGCCGTGACGAAGGTCGGCGGCGCGCCGTGCTCGCGGCGGAAGGCGCTGCGGGTTGCGGCGTCGTTCACGCACATCATCACTACGCGCTGGGCGCCGGCGGGCGCCTCGGTCGGCAGGCGGGTCTGCTGGGCCAGGGCCGGCGCGGCGACTGAGGCGGTCAGGGCTGCGACGGCGACGAAGGTGGTCAAACGGTTCAAGGCGGTCTCCTCCAAAGACCAGAAACATGTCTGGGTTCGGAGGAATTATGCGCGTCGCGGAGTCTATGTAAAGAAAATAAGACAACTCCGTCGCAAACGGATGAAATTGACATCGGCTCGCAGTCGTTGGATCGGGCGATTGGCGCCTTTCCGGCCCGTCGCGCGTTGTGCTTCACCGTGAAGCGCCTCCTCCCCAACTCGCTGAATCTGCCCGCGAACTGGCAGGACGTGCGCACGCGCGCCCTCGTCCCGGCCGGTGTGCGGGTGCGTGAATGGCGCGACTGGGTGGTCGAGAACGATCCCGTCTACGGCTCCTTCCGCCGTCCCGGCCGCACCGAGAAGATCGCCGCCTCCGTCACCCTCGTGCTGATTCTGGCCGTCGTCGTCTTCCTGATGCTCTTCGACTGGAACTGGCTGAGAGGTCCGATCGGCCGCTGGGCCTCGACCAAATATGATCGCGAAGTGGCGCTTCAGGGCGACCTGGACGTGCACCTGTTCACCTGGACGCCGACCATCATCGTCAACGATCTGAAGTTCGGCGGCCCCGACTGGGCCCGCGAGGCCGACACCGCCAACGTCGACCGGATCGAGGCCCGCTTCCGGCTGAGGAAATTGTTCGCCGGCCAGATCGAGATGCCGCTTCTGGCCATCACCCGGCCCAAGGCCGTCCTTATTTCGACCGAGGACGGTCGTCAGAGCTGGGATCTGGAACCGGACAAGCCCGACACCGGCGAGGGCATGAAGCTGCCCCTCATCAACCAGCTCATCATCCAGGACGGCCGGGTGTCGCTCGACGCCCAGGATCGCGACATCACGCTTGAGGCCGCCATCACGGCGCGCGAGGCGGCGACCGCCAACGACGGCGAGTCCGGCTTCCTCCTGACCGGCGAGGGCTCGATCAACGGCTCGCCCCTGACGCTGCGGATCGAGGGCGGTCCCTTCATCAACATCCGCCGCGACCGGCCGTACCGCTTCGAGGCCACCGTCTCGGGCGCGCGTTCGCGACTCGTCGCAGAGGGCGCCATCACGCGCCCGTTCGATCTGGGTCGCTTCACCTCGACCCTCAGCCTTCAGGGTCAGGATCTGAACGACCTCTATATGCTGACCGGCGTCACCCTGCCGAACACCCCGCCCTACCGCCTGTCGGGCTCCCTGACGCGCAACGACGCCCTGTGGACCTTCAACGACTTCAGCGGCCGGGTCGGCTCGTCCGACCTGTCGGGCGACGTGCGGATCGATGCGAGCGAGCGGCTGCGGGTCGAGGCCGACCTGGCGTCGCGCCTGCTCGACATCGACGACCTCATGGCCATCCTCGGCGCGGACACCCGCACCAATGCGGGGGGTACGAACACCACGACCGTGGCCTCGGGCTCGGGCCCGGGCATGCTGCTGCCCGACGCCACCCTGCAGGTCGACCGTCTGCGCACCATGGACGGGAGCCTGACCTACCGGGCGGCGGCGGTGAAGGCGAACGACCTCGACATCCGCCGGGTCAATCTCGGAGCGAACCTTGAGGGGGGCATCCTTGATCTCGACCCGGTCGCCTTCACCTTCAATCGGGGCGAGTTGAACGGCACGGCGCGGATCAACGCCACGCGCGACATGCCCTACAGCGCCATCGACTTCCGCCTGGCCGGCTATCCGCTGGAGTCGATCATTCCGGCCCGGGGCGGCACCGCCCCGATCACCGGCCGGGCCCTGGGCCGCGCGCGTCTGGAAGGTCCGGGGAGCTCGATCCACCGCTTCGCCGCCGCGTCGAAAGGCTCGGTCAGTCTGGTCGTGCCCCAGGGCGAGATGCGTCGCGCCTTCGCCGAGCTGCTGGGCATCAACGCCAGTGCAGGCTTGCTCCGTCTGTTCAGCGGCGACCAGTCGCGCAGCACGATCCGCTGCGGCGTCGCCGACTTCGAGGTCACAAACGGCGTCGCCCGAGCCAGAACATTCGTGATCGACACCGACGTGGTGCTGGCCAAGGGGTCCGGCTCGATCAACCTCGGGACCGAGACGATGGATCTGAAGATCGACGGCGAGTCCAAGAAGCCTCGCCTGCTGCGCCTGTGGACGCCGATCCTCGTGCGCGGCCAGCTGTCGTCGCCCAGCGTGGGCGTTGAGGCCGGATCGGTCGTGGCCCAGGCCGGCCTCACCGGTCTGCTGGCGGCCGCCGTCGCGCCGGTCGCCGCCCTGTTCGCCTTCGTCGAGCCGGGTCTGGCCGAGGACGCCGACTGCGGCTCGCTCATCGCCAATGCGCGATGAGGCCGGACGACGTCGTCCCTCGTATCTGACGGCGATCCCATCGTGAGAGACGTCGCCCCATGACCCGCAGAGGCCTGTTCGCGCCCGCCCTAGGCGCGTTCGCCGCATCGCTCGCGGCCGGCGCCGCGAGCCTCGGATCCACGATGCTCGGCAAGCTCCTCGGCCTCGGCGCCATCGGCGGTGTCTCCATC
>CAMLNY010000080.1 GCA_946481405.1 uncultured Brevundimonas sp.
GTAGTGCAGCAGGCGGTACTCCAGCGACGTGAGCCGCAGGGGCTCGCCGTTGACCGTGGCCCGCGCCGCGCGCGGGTCGAGCCGCAGACCGCCGCACGACAGGGTCGCCGAGGCGATGCCCGCCGAACGGCGCAGCAGGGCCCGAAGGCGCGCCAGCAGTTCCTCGGTGTGGAAGGGCTTGGTCAGATAATCGTCGGCTCCGGCGTCGAAGCCCGAGACCTTGTCCGACCAGGCGCCGCGCGCCGTCAGGATCAGGACCGGTGTCGTCTTGCCGTCCCGGCGCCAACGCTCCAGCACCGACACACCATCGATCTTGGGCAGGCCGAGATCGAGCACGACGACGTCGTAGGGTTCCGTGTCGCCGAGAAAGTGGGCTTCCTCGCCGTCGGCGGCGTGATCGACCGCATAGCCCGCGTCGCCCAAGGCCTGTTTCAGCTGACGGGACAGGTCGGCGTCGTCTTCGACCAGCAGAACGCGCATGCGTGAAGTCCTTCCCTAGCCGCGCGAGCTGACGGAGATGTCGAAGATCTGGCCGTCGCGCTCGAAGCGGAAAACGTAAGAATCGCCGCGCATGCCCAGTGAGCCGACGAAACGGGCGCCCCGGGCGCGCGACTGGGCGATGCCCTGCGCCTCGGCTTCCGAGATGCGGCGCTCCTGCCGCTCATAGGACTGGCCGTTGTTGCGGTCGCCGCGGCCGCCACGATCCTGCGCGCTCGCGACGCTCAGGGGCGCGGCGGCGATCAGGGCGGACAACAGGATGGCGGACAGGCGGTTCATGAGGCGTCTTCTGCGCCCCACGCTCTGAACGGAGGCTGAACACGCAGCTTAGGGAGGTTTAACCTTGGGCGAAACCGGCCTCTCGCGTCGGATGAACGGAACCTGACCCGACCTGTTCAGGACCGGCTCAGGCGAAATCAGCTTTCATCAGGTTCAACGCAGCCGATCCCCGGTTGCGGAGATCCCAAGGAGTGATCCGATGATGAAGAAGATGCTCGTCCCCGCCCTCGTCCTGGCGTCGGTCTCCGCCGCCGCCCTGCCCGCCGCGGCCCAGAACTACAACAACCGTGGCCATAACCAGGGCTACAACCAGAATTACGGCGGCTGGCAGTCGATCAACGTCCGTCAGACCAACCTCGACCGCCGCATCGACATCGGCGTCCGCAACGGCCAGCTGAGCCGCCGGGAGGCCACCCGTCTGCGCGGCGAGTTCAACGCCCTGCTGCGTCTGGAAGCCAACTATCGCCGCGGCGGCCTGACGGCATGGGAACGGTCGGACCTCGACCGTCGCTTCGACCGTCTGTCGGCCCAGATTCGCGATGAGCGCCGCGACCGCGACAACCGTCGCCATTAACGGTCGATGAGCTTCGGGCGGTCGTGCCGAAGACACGGTCGCCCGCAAGGCGGAGGGGACGCGATCCAAAAGGGCCGCGTCCCTTTTCGTATGAGGATCAGAACCGCAGTACGCACCCCATGACCGTGACCGCATTGCCCCGGATCAGCACCCGGTCGCTGGCCAGCTCGGTCTCGAAGCGCGCGCCCCGCCCCGGGTAGGCCTGTTCGAAGGTCACATTGGTCCGGCCGAGCTTGGTCGCGAACAGGGGTGCCAGACCGCAGCGCGCCGACCCCGTCGCCGGGTCCTCGGGCACGCCGCAACCCGGCCCGAAGAAGCGATCGACCACATCGACGCCGTCGTTCGACAGGCCCGCTGCGATCACCTGCCCCCTTTCAATGGCCCCGTCGCCGAACGCCGTCAGGGCCGGGATGTTCGGCTTGAGTCCCCGCACCGTCTCCGCATCCTTCATCACCGCGATCAGATAACGGCTGGCCCAGACCTCGACCGGCTCGGCGCCCAGCGCCTCCGCCAGCCCCTTCGGCGTCTCGACGCGCTTCAGCGGATCGGCCGGGAAGTTCATCTCATAGCCTTCGCCGTACCGGTCGACGGTCAGCGGCCCGGACGCCGTGTCGAACGTTACCCGTCGCGCCTCCAGCCCCAGTTCGCGCCACAGCACATGGGCCGCCGCCAACGTCGCGTGCCCGCACAGCGACACCTCCACCGCCGGGGTGAACCAGCGCAGATTGAAGCGCGCGGGGTTTGCCGTCGTGCGCAGGAAGGCGGTCTCGGAGTGATTGTTCTCGGCCGCCAGCGCCTGCATCCAGCCCGCATCGGGCCAGGCATCCAGCGGCTGCACTACGGCGGCCGGGTTGCCCATGAAGGGGCGTTCGGCGAAGGCGTCGACGGTCCACTGGCGCATGCGAGACGGCTTAAGCTAGGACGGGAGCCCAGACCAGACGGGCCCATGATGACCGCGACGCTAACCACGACCTTTGACGAACCGACCCTGCGCGTCGCCTGGCGCTGGATCGCCGAGGAAAGCTACTGGGGCGCGCGCATTCCGTGGGCGACGTTCGAGCGTGCCTGCGCCGGATCGCTCTGTTTCGGCCTCGTCGAGAACGGTCGCCTCCTCGCCTTCGCCCGCGTCGTGACGGATCAGGCGACCTTCGCCTGGCTGTGCGACGTCTTCGTCGACGACGCCGCGCGCGGCCGTGGCCTTGGCAAGCAGTTGGTGGCCGACATCATGGCGGATCCCCGGCTTCAGGGCCTGCGCCGCTGGGGCCTCGCCACCGCCGACGCGCACGGCCTTTATGCACAATACGGCTTCGAGGCCGCCGACCCGCTGCGCCACATGGAAATGGTCGACCGTGACGTCTACCCGGTGCTCATGCCCACGACCTGAAGCTCGGGCCAGCGAGCCCGGGCGCTGGCCACCACCTTGTCCCAGCCCTTGGCCAAGGGCCGGTTCGGGTTGGGGCGGATGACCATGTCGAACACGTCCTCCAGCCCGAACGGCGCGGCAACGCTGATCCTGTCGTCGTCCTCCAGCCGTACCCCGATGCCGAAGGCCGGCGCGACGAACCGGGCCAGCGCCGCATCGGTGTCGGGCAGCGGCTCATAGTCCTCGCCGAAGCGGTCGTGGAACCAGATGTGCACCCGCGCCTGGTTGCGCACCTCGACATCCGTCCGGAACGGCTCCTCGAAAGCAGCGGCGACACGTTTGATCACTCCATCCTCGGCGTCCCATGAGGTGTCCGGATCGAAATAGCCGAGATCGAAATCCTTGCGCCCATGGCCGGCCGGCCGCGCCGTCACCGCGTTCCACACCGACTGATAGACCGCGCCCGAAAACACCCGCCAGTCCGACAGGCCGAGCCCCCGCACCGTCGTCAGCACATGCATCAGGTCGGCGTCCGCGCGGACGATCTCGACCAGCCGCGCCTCCAGACCGGCGCTCATCGCGCGTCCCTCAGCGGCCAGCCGTGATCCAGCGGCCCGTGCCCATGGCCCAGTCCCGGGGCTCGCCGGATCGCCTCGGCGACATAGGCCCAGGCTTCCGCGACCGCGACCTCCAGCGGCTTGCCGAGCGCCAGCCCCGCCGCAATGGCGCTGGCCAGGGTGCAGCCCGTCCCGTGTGTCGAGGTCGTCTCGATCCTCGGCCCCTCCAGCAGGGTCTCGCCGGATGGCGTCAGCAGCAGGTCGACCACCGTCGCCCCCGCCACATGGCCGCCCTTCATCAGGACCGCCTTCGCCCCGGCCTCCAGCAGGGCCGCCCCCGCCCGGCGCTGGCCGTCGAGATTCTCGACCGCAACCCCGGTCAGGGCCTCGGCCTCGGGCGCATTCGGCGTCAGCAGGGCGGCGCGCGGAACCATCAGCGACCGCACCGCCGCCACGGCTTCGTCCGCCAGCAGGCTCGCCCCGCCCTTGGCCACCATGACCGGATCGACCACCGCCGGCGCGTCGGACGTATCGAGGATGGCCGCGACCCGCTCGACCACCTCGACCGAACCCAGCATGCCGGTCTTGATCGCATCGACGCCGATGTCGTCGAGCACCGCACGCGCCTGCGCCTCGATCACCTCGAGCGGCAGCGGATGGACGCCATGAACCCCCAGCGTGTTCTGGATCGTGATCGCCGTGATCGAGGTGGCCGCATAGCCGCCCATGGCGGTCACCGCCTTGATGTCCGCCTGGATCCCCGCCCCGCCGCCGGAGTCAGATCCGGCTATGATGAGGACGCGACCACGAAACGCTTGAGCAGAAGACATGCCGTTCGATGCCGCGCGGCGACCCGATGGGCAAGCCCGTTCTAGTCGTCGGCGCCTTCGATGGCCGCCTGAACGGCGAGGCCCTGAACCGTCTCGCGGACGTCGTGGACGCGCACGATCGCCGCGCCCCGCCGCGCCCCTTCCAGGGCGATGGCGATGGAGCCGCCCAGCCGGTCCCCGGCGGCAGTCGCCGATGGGTCGATGTTGCGGATCATCCGTTTGCGGCTGGCGCCCAGCAGGACCGGGAATCCCAGTTCGCCCAGCCGATCCAGATTGGCGATCAGCGCCAGATTGTGTTCGATCGTCTTGCCGAAGCCGATGCCGGGATCGAGCGTGATCTTCCCCCGCGCAACCCCCGCCGCCATCGCCGCCTCGGCCCGGCGGGCCAGATAGTCGGTCACCTCGCCCACCACGTCGTCGTAGCGCGGCTCCACCTGCATGCTGCGCGGCTCGCCGAGCATGTGCATCAGCACCACCTCGCACCCCAGTTCGGCCGCGACTTCCGCCGCGCCGGGCGCGAAGGTCAGGGCCGTGACGTCGTTCCAGATCGACGCCCCCGCCGCCACCGCCGCCCTCGCCGTCTCCGGCTTCATGGTGTCGATCGAGATCGGCCCGTGCCAGCGCGCGTGAACGGCCGCGATCACCGGCGCGCTGCGGGCGATCTCCTCATGCGCCTCGACCGGCTCGGCGCCCGGCCGGGTCGACTCCCCGCCGATGTCGAGAATGTCGGCCCCGTCGCCGATCAGCTTCATCGCCTGCGCCAGCCCGGCCTCGACCGTGTCGTGCATTCCCCCGTCGGAGAAGCTGTCAGGCGTGACGTTCAGGATGCCCATGACGCGAGGCCGGTTCGAACTCATGAGCGCGGCTCAGGTCTTCTTCTGCGGATGGGGCGTCTCGCCGCGCGCCAGCATGGCGACGAGGTCGGCGATCTTTTTCTTCCGCCCCGCCTCGGTCTTCAGCGCATTGGTGCGGTGTATCAGGGCGAAGCGGTTCTGGCTGGTCAGGACGTCGAACAGGGCTTTCGCCTTCGGCTCCGCCGCGATGGCCGCCATCAGGTCCTCGGGGACCTCGGCGCCCTTGACCCGGTAGGTCTTCTCCCAGCGCCCGTCCGCCTTGGCCGCCTCGACATGCTTCAGTCCTGCCGGGCGCATCCGGCCTTCGGCGGTCAGCCGTTCGACATGGGCGACATTGATCTCGCTCCAGAGGCTCTTGGGGCCTCTCGGGGTGAACCGCTGCAGGAAACTGTCTTCGTCCAGACTCTTCCGCACCCCGTCGATCCAGCCCCAGCACAGGGCCATGGGGATGGCGTCTTTCCAGCTGACGCTCTTCACGCCCGACCCGACCTTGTAGATGCGAATCCAGACCTCGCGCTCGCTCGAATGGTTCTTCGCCAGCCAGCCGTAGAAGGCCTCGCCGTCAGCGAAGGCCTGCACCCGTTCCGGATCGACCGCCATGGGCGCCATCAGGCGCGGCCCCCGATCAGTCCGCCCAGCGCCTGCAGATAGGCTGCGAACGCCGACCGCCCCTCCGAGGTGATCGACACACGGGTCAGGGGCTTGTTGTCCTTGAAGCTCTTGTCGATGGCGACATAGCCTGCCTCTTCCAGCTTCTTCAGATGCACCGACAGATTGCCCTGCGTCGCCTCCAGCACGGTCTTCAGCTCGGTGAAGTCGGCGGTCTCGACGTCGGCCAGATAGACCATGATCCCCAGCCGCATGCGGCCGTGGATGACTTCGTCGATCCTGCCGAGATCGGCCAGACCCATACGCTCAGGCCCCGGCCCGCTTCGCGTCGCGATAAAGGATGAAGCCCGGCCCCGCGAACAGCAGGAACAGGGCGGCCGTGCAGACGCCGAGATAGAGGACGGGCTCGCGCACCAGCAGGCCCAGCGCCACCGCCGTCACCCATTGCCCTAGGGCCGTGGCCAGCATCCAGCCCTTCTTCTTCAGGCTCCACACCATGTACCAGGCCGCGCTCTGCAGCACGACGATGATCGCCCCCACACCGTGCAGAATTCTCAGGTTCATGGTGCCCCTTCCTGCACCGGGTACTTGGGCGGGCGGATGCAAGG
>CAMLNY010000081.1 GCA_946481405.1 uncultured Brevundimonas sp.
CCGGGGCGTTGGACATGGCGCCGGGGCTGCCGGAGGCGCGCGCGCGGGCGGCCGAGACGGGGACGGGGGGAACCGGAGTGAATGTCGTGGACATCGTGTTTTCGTTTTCGCCGGGGCGGACGGATGAATTGGTAACAGTGTCTAGATCAGATCGAACTTCGGGTTCCGCAAGAGGTGGCAAACCACACCGTAACCGAAGGTGATGAAGAAGCTGTGCAGCACGTACGAGGCGGCCGCGTGGCCGTATTCATACAAGTCGGTAATCCGAAGGGACCCCCGCCTCAGGACTGAATATGGCGCCGGTTCGGCGCGATGTCATCAGGTGAAGACATCAATTGATGACATCAGTTGATGACTTATTGTTTCGCGTGGCCGAAATGCCGCTATGAGGGGCTTCGGGCGGCACGGGTCGCATCAAGCCGGCCGAGCTTTTCGGTCAGAGGCGACCAGTCGTTGGCCGTGTCGATCGCGGCCCAGATCGCCTCCACCTCCTCGATCTGCATCTCTTCCGGATCGGGGCGGGCGAAGACCGGGCTTTCCAGCCGTTCCGGACGCTCGGGCTCATGCTCGAACAGGGCGAAGCGGAAAGCGTCGAAGGCTTCGCCCTGCCACTCTTTGGCGCGCGGACCGGCTAGGGCGCGGGCCGAGGACAAGAAGCCAGCGAACCAGTCGTGGAAAAGCGGCTCCCACCGGATCGCCTCACCCCTCTCCCGTAGCAGGGCGAGGGTCGTGTCCAGCAGGCGCTGGTCGGCCGCCTCGTCGAGTGATTTCACGCCCAGCCGCTCCAGGAAGGCGGCGCGGAGTTCGCGGATATAGGCGGGACCGAAGCCGTTCAGCGCCTCGGTCAGAGGTTGGGCGTCAGCCACCGGTTTCAGGCAGCCGGCCAGCTGGGTCAGGTTCCAGAACACCGCCTCCGGCTGGCGCGCGAAGGCATAGAGGCCGCTGTGGTCGAAATAGGCGGCGGTGAAGCCGGGCTCGTAATACGGCAGGAACCGCCAGGGGCCGTAGTCGAAGCTCTCGCCCGTGACGTTCAGATTGTCGGTATTCAGCACCCCGTGAACGAAGCCGGCCGCGATCCAGCGGGCGGTCAGTCGGGCCGAGGCGGAGACGATCGCGGCCAGCAGAGCGGGAGCGTCTCCTTCCGCAACGGTCGGGTGGTAGAGAGCGCGAACGTGTTCGACCAGGGTCTCGATCTGGTCCTTGCGGCCGAAGAAGGCGGCGCGCTGGAAGGTCCCGAAGCGGACGTGGCTGTGTTGCAGCCGCACCAGAACGGCGGAGCGGGTGGGCGAGGGTTCGTCGCCGCGCTCCAGCTGCTCGCCGGTCTCGATCAGCGACAGGGCGCGGCTGGTCGGAACGCCCTGCGCCTCCAGCATGGCGGCGGCCAGCACCTCGCGCACGCCGCCCTTCAGCGTCAGGCGGCCGTCGCCCGAACGAGACCACGGCGTCTTACCCGAGCCCTTGGTTCCGAGGTCGAGCAAGCGGCCACGATCGTCGCGGATCTGGGCCGCAAGGAAGCCGCGGCCGTCGCCGAGGTCCGGATTGTAGGTGCGGAACTGATGCCCGTGATAGCGCATGGCGATCGGGCCGGGCTGGCCGGGCAGGGTCTCGAACCGGCCGAAATGGGCGATCCATTCAGCGTCGGTCAGACCCTTCAGGCCGACGGTCGCGGCGGCGCGGTCGTCGCGGACGCGCAGGATCGTCTCGGGAAAGTCGGCTGGCCGAACCGCGTCGCCGTATTCGGCTCCAAGATCGAAGAAGCGGGGCTCTGGGCGATAGGCTGGACCGACGGGCATGGGCCGCACATGGGCCCATGCGGCCGAAGCCGCAATGGAATCGGTTACCGCCGGACCGGAAGCTTTTGACCCGGCCTCTATGACTTCCTTATAGTGAAATCAGAGATCAGGGACCGGCCGTCGGCCGTCCCAGGCCGGCGCCGCTCCCTTCGGCGAACCCGGTCCGGCGCCCGTCGATAACCCGGCGCCACGGAACAACTTCCAGATCGGAGGCCGCCGTGGCGCGCAAGGTGACACTCGATTTCCTCAAGACCGAGGCCGCGTCCGGCATGGCGCTGGGCCTCGCAGCCCTGGCGGCCCTGATCGTCGCCAACTCGTCCTTGTCTGACGCCTATTTCGCCTGGCTGAAGGGCGAACACCTGTTCCGGGCCGGGCCGCTGTCCTTGTCCCTGTCGGTCTCGGAGTGGATCAAGGAAGGGCTGATGGCCCTGTTCTTCCTCGTGGTCGGGCTGGAGATCAAATACGAGATCCTGAAGGGCGAGCTCAGCGATCCGAAGAAGCTGGCGACGCCGGTCGCTGCGGCGCTGGGCGGAATGCTGGCGCCCGCGGGCGTCTATCTGGTCGTCTCGACCCTTCTGCAGGGCCCGCATCAGGGCTGGCCGATCCCGCTGGCCACCGACATCGCCTTCGCACTCGCCGTCTTCGCCCTCGTCGGCCGTGGGCTGCCGTCGTCCCTGCGGGTCTTCCTGCTGACGCTGGCCATCGTGGACGACCTCGGCGCCATCGCCCTGATCGCCCTGCTGTTCAGTTCGGGTCTGGACTGGATCCCGCTGGCCTGGGCCGGGGCGATGCTGGTCTTCGGCGCCCTGATGTCGCGCCGTCCGATCTCGGCGCCCTTCTGGGTCATGGGCTTCCTCGCCGTCTGGTGGTTCAGCGTCCAGGCGGGGCTCAGCACCTCGCTCGCCGCCGTGGCCTTCGCCGCCATCGTGCCGGTCGAGCCGCGCGCCGCCGACGGCCAGAGCCCGTTGAAGGAGGCGATGCATGACCTCCACCCCTATGTGGCCTGGATGGTTCTGCCGCTGTTCGCCTTCGCCAAGGCGGGGGTGTCGTTCGCCGGCCTGTCGCTGGACCAGATGCTGGCGCCGCTGGTGCTGGGGATCGCGCTCGGTCTGTTCGTCGGCAAGCAACTGGGAGTCTTTGCTGCGTCCTGGCTGGTCGCGCGGACGGGCCTCGGGGCGAAGCCGAGTCAGGCGGGGTGGCTTCAACTATATGGCGTCAGCCTGTTGTGCGGCGTCGGCTTCACCATGAGCCTGTTCATCGGCGCGCTCGCCTTCCCCGGCGCAGCGGATTCGACGCAGCAGATCGAGGTCAAGCTGGGCGTGATCCTGGGGTCGATTCTGTCGGCGGCAGCGGGGGGCGTCGTTTTGTCCATCGCCGCAAGCCGCAAGCGAGCTTCGAGCGCCTCTGCTGGTTCGATTACTGAATCCTGACACGCGAATATTGACCTAGCGTCATCACATTCTGTCGCTTTTGCGTCACACAGGGCCCCGCGCCACGGCCGAAAAACGGCGCGGGCCCTGGCTTCACCTTGTCGCACGGTGCGGCTTGCACTACGCAAAACTCACGAGAATCCGACGCTCCGGAAGAAGGGCGCGGGTTGGGAATCAGGAAACGCCGCGATGAACTCCGACACGGAGACGTCGCGCCATGAGCCGGGAGCCATCCATGCGTCTTACTCAAATTCTCCGTTGCACCGCATCGGCCGCCGTCGTCGGCGCCGTCGCCTTCGGCTTCGCCGGAGCCGCCTCGGCCCAAGACGGTCAGCCGTCGACCGTCGACGACATCATCGTCACCGCCCAGAAGCGCGAACAGAACCTGCAGGACGTGCCGATCGTGGTCACGTCGCTGTCGCAGGAGACCCTGGCCGACGCGGGCGTCAAGGACATCAAGGATCTGCAGATCCTGACCCCCGGCATGACCGTCACCTCGACGTCGTCGGAAGCCTCGACCACGGCCCGTATCCGCGGCGTCGGTACGGTCGGCGACAACCCCGGTCTGGAAAGCTCGGTCGGCGTCGTGATCGACGGCGTCTATCGGTCGCGCAACTCGGTCGGCTTCGGCGATCTGGGCGAACTGGCCCGCATCGAGGTCCTGAAGGGCCCGCAAGGCACGCTGTTCGGCAAGAACACCTCGGCCGGCGTCATCAACATCATCACCGAGGCTCCGTCGTTCACGCCGGAGTTCAACGCCGAGTTTACTGCCGGCAACTACAACGCCCTCGGCGCCTCGGGCTCGGTCACCGGCCCGATCACGGACACCCTGGCCTTCCGCCTGTACGGCGCCCGCCGCGTTCGCGAAGGTTTCTACAACGTCGATCTGGGCGACGGTCCGCGCACGGAGACCGACGACCAGAACCAGGACTTCGGTTCGGTCCGCGGCCAGCTGCTGTGGCTGCCGAACGACAACACCTCTTTCCGCTTCATCGCCGACTACACCTCGCGCGACGAGTACTGCTGCACCGGCGTGCAGATCCGCTCGGGTCCGACCCAGGCCTTCATCGACCTGCTGTCGACCGGCTCGGGCGCCCGTCCGCCGGTCGCGACGGCTCCGAACGGCGGTCTGCTGCCCTTCTCGCGCACGGCCTTCGCCAACCGCTCGAGCGGCCAGGATATCAAGGACGGCGGCCTTTCGCTGGAAGCCAACGTCGACCTGCCCGACCTGTTCGGCGGCGCGACCTTCACCTCTCTGACCTCGTACCGCGACTGGTCGACCGAACTCGGCCAGGACATCGACTACACCGGCGCCGACATCGCCTATCGCGTCCAGGACGGTCAGAACGGCTACGGCGTCGAGAACCTGACCCAGGAATTCCGCCTGGCCGGTTCGAACGACCGCGTCGACTGGCTGGTCGGCGTCTTCGCCACCAAGGAAGACATCACCCGCAACGACAGCTGGTATTTCGGCCCCGACTATACGCCGTTCATCTCCTTCCTGTTGACGGCCAACCTGAACCGCGCCAGCGCGTCGATCCCGATCGGCCCGGGCGCCGTGGGCTGCTTCACCCGCGCGGGTCAGACCCCCGGCCTCACCGGTCTGCAGGGCTGTCTGGCGACGAACGGCTCCGGCCAGCTGCCGGTCGGCCCCGGCGGCGCCCTGGTGACCGTCCCGACGGCCCAGGCGACCGGTCCGGGCTTCACGCTGGGCCAGGGCTACGCCGATACCTATAACCAGGAATCGACCTCGATCGCCCTGTTCACCAATAACACGGTGCACGTCACGGACGCCTTCGACATCACGTTCGGCCTCCGTTACACGATGGACGACAAGTCGCTCGACGGCCTCCAGCAGAACGTGAACGGCAACGGCACGACCTGCACGGCCGCCCAGCTGAACGCCGGCGCGATCGGCACGGCTCTGGGCGCGGCCAACGTCGGCGGCATCCTGGGCGCCCTCTGCCTGCCCTTCGCCAACAGCGCCTTCAACAACCGTCCGGTCAATGAGTCGACCGACGACAGCGAGCTGAGCGGCACGATCAAGGCCTCCTACCGCCTGAACGACCAGGTGCTGGGCTACGTCTCCTACGCCCGCGGCTACAAGAGCTTCGGCTACAACCTCGACCGCGTGCACCGCACCGGCACCATCACCCCGGTGTCATCGCTGTACTTCCCGTCGGAGTATGTCGACAGCTACGAAGCCGGCCTGAAGATGACGCTGGTGGAACGCACCCTGCTGCTGAACGCCACCTACTTCGATCAGCGGTTCGAGAACTTCCAGCTGAACACCTTCAACGGCGTGGGCTTCACCGTCGAGCCGATCCCGGAACTGACCTCGCGCGGCGTCGACGCAGACATGGTGTGGTTCACCCCGGTCGAGGGCCTGAGCCTGCAGGGCGGCATCACCTATACGGACGCCCAGTACGGAATGTTCACGGCCGCCGATCTGGTCGATCCGAACAACTTCCCGGCCGCCTCGCTGCTGCCCGGTTCGCGTCCGTCGTTCGCGCCGGAATGGTCGGGCTCGCTGTCGATCAACTTCGACCACAGCCTGGGCAACGGCCTGCACGCCGGCTTCAGCCTCGCCGGCAAGTACATGACCGAGTACAACACCGGTTCCGACCTCTCGCCCTGGAAGATGCAGGACGCCTTCACCACCGTGAACGGCCGCATCACGATCGGCAGCGAGGACGAGCGCTGGACCGTCGAGCTCTGGGCCCAGAACCTGACCGACGAAGAGTATCTGCAGGTCGGCTACAACGGCCCGCTGCAAGGCACCGCCTTCCAGAGCACGGTCCAGACCTCGGGCACCCACCCGGGCACCTTCTACAACCAGACTCTGGACACCCAGACCTACGACGCCTTCCTGGGGGCCCCGCGGACCTTCGGCGGCACCCTG
>CAMLNY010000082.1 GCA_946481405.1 uncultured Brevundimonas sp.
ACGTCGGTGTCGCCGCCGAGGCCGGCCCAGAGGGCCCTGGCGCGGCGGCCGCCACGACCAGATAGAGAGCCGTGCAGATCAACATGGAGCCGACGATGCCGATGGCCAGATCGCGTTCCGGCTTCTTCGTTTCCTCCGCCGCCGTCGAGATGGCGTCGAAGCCGTAGAAGGCGAAGAAGATGATGGCCGCCGCGGCCATCACCCCCGTCTGCACGACCGGCTGGCCGGTGATCAGCTCCTGGAACGGCAGTGCGGGCGCGCCGAAGCCGTTCGGCATGAAGTGGGTGAAGTGGGCCGGGTCGAAGGCCGGCAGGGCGATGGCCACGAAGACGATCAGGGCCACGACCTTGATGACCACCAGCACCGCGTTCAGCGTCGCGCTCTCGCGCGTGCCCAGCAGCAGAAGGCCCGTCACCACGCCGATGATCACCACGGCCGGCAGGTTGAGCAGACCGCCCGCCACATGCGGACCCGTCGTCAGGGCCGTCGGCAGATCGATGCCCAGTCCGGTCAGAAACCCGACCGCGTAGCCCGACCAACCCACGGCCACGGCTGAGACCACCAGCGAATATTCGAGGATCAGGCTCCACCCGACGATCCAGGCGATCAGCTCGCCCAGCACGGCGTAGGAGTAGGTGTAGGCGCTGCCCGCCTGGGGCATCATGGTCGACAGCTCAGCATAGGCCAGGGCCGCGCAGGCGCAGACCAGACCGGCCAGGGCGAAGGAGATCATCACCGCCGGACCCGCGAGCCCTGCGCCCACGCCGATCAGGGTCAGGATGCCTGTGCCGACGATCGCGCCGACCCCCAGGGCCAGCAGGTGAGGCCAGCTCAGGCTCGCCTTCAGGCGCGGCCCCTCCGGCGGCTGGTGCATCGCGTCGATCGACTTGCGCCGGTTCCAGAAGGCCATTCGCTTACTCCCCCGCTGGCCCTTTCCGGACCGATTCACGGCGAACCCTAGACTGCCCTGCGACGATGAGGAACACCGGGCGAAAAACCCTTGCATCCCCCCGCCGATGTCTCTATGTCCGCCCCCTTCGCCGGACGTCCTGACGCCTGCGCGACGATGGTACGGGTGATTAGCTCAGTTGGTAGAGCAGCTGACTCTTAATCAGCGGGTCGTAGGTTCGAACCCTACATCACCCACCATCTTCTCTCTGACTTTACTGGAAAATTGGACGAACCGCCGGTCGGTCACCGTTTCTCTGCTGAGAAAACCGGTGGAAAAACAATGGGCAGCTGGCGGCCATTCCGGGGTGCACGCCGCTGTAGCCGTCCCAGTGTGCATAAGAAAACCTGTGCTGAGTCCGCTGGCTACCGATCTACTGCGGCTGAGTCATCGCAGGTTAGACATCGCACGTCATGTGCGCCGACTTGCTCTTCACATTTGATCGACACGGTCTTGGCTGGAGAACGATAGCCGCGAAGCGAGACCCTCTTTGCGTCATCAGCTGTCATCGGTCCGCGTGCGCCAAGTGGACATTCAGGAGCGCCGCCAAAGCCAGCGTACCGGCCTGGCTGGGCCAGCCCGCCCATCGCCGTTGCATTTTCATGGGCTCGATCGGAGCTGGGCCAGGAGTTGCAGCGTCTTCTTCGTTGAGCTCCCGGCAGGGTCCTGCCCTTGCGCAGGCGGCAGGCTTCGATAGCCTGCCTCGGGGCGCGACGCGGCCTTGGTCGATGACGATGCGCGGAGCTTGAGGGATCGTGCTGGACCGGCACGTTGATCTCCTGTCGATCCAGATCGCCCTCGCGCAAAACGAACAACTCCGCGCGCGCTTGAAATTTGCGCGAGATTTCGGGTTGGCCCTACTCGTGCTCCTCTTCGTGGCGGGAACAGGCTTGCCCTGTGGAGCGCATCGCAGGCGCGCGGCCTGATCATCGAAGGATTCGCCGCGCCGCCGAACGCGGCCGCACGCGGGCTCAGCGGTGAAGCGTTGGCCGCCCGCTTCCTGGACAAGCTCCAGTCCATCCACGCCGCCGCCTATTCGACCCGCGCGGAGCAGTCTTTCGAACGTGACTGGGCGGGTGACTTCCAGGTCATGATCCCCCAGACGGGCGTGTCGGTCGGCGCCACCTATGCCCAAGTGCAGAAGACGCTCGGCCGCCAGACGCGGATCTCCGGCGACCTCGTGCGCGACGAGGCGAACGGCGTCTCGCTCACGATCCGGATGCCCGGAGAACCATAGGTGACCATTTTCCGGCGCCGAGGCCGACCTCGACAGATTCTTGCAGACTGCAGCCGAACGCGTGTTCGGCGCCACCCAGCCATTCCGCTACAGTCGCTATCTCGCGATCGCCGGCCGTCAAGCCGAGGCGCTCTCCGTTGCGCAACGCCTCGCCCGCACGTGATCTGAGGCTGAGCGGCCATGGGCCTACGCCCGGATGGCCCTCCTACTGCTGGGCAGCGATCTGGCGGCGGCGGCGAAGGCCTGAGGCGTTGCAACTCGCCCGACGACAGGGTCGGCGTGCCGCGCTCCAGCGTGAGATCGCCGAGCCCCCAGATCGCGTCCCGGCCATCCGAGGTCAGACTCCCGGATGGCGGACAGCTGACCCTTTGCGGAACTGGGGTGCAAATGCCGGCTCCAGATGGCGGCAACGCTTGGTTTCGCACGTGTATTTCCCATGTGTCAGCTTCACGCAAGCGAAGGGATGGAGCCCCGGATGGCTGGAGGCTGGACCCGCGACGGAGCGGTTCTCGATCAAATCGACGACACCATCCTCGATGGCGTTCTGACAGCGCGCGCCCGCATGCCCGTCGGCCAGGGGAGCGAGGATTGTATCGAGTGCGGAGATCCAATCCCGGAGGCGCGCCGTCGGGCCATCCCTGGCGTCACCACCTGCGTGCCCTGCCAGTCCGGCCGGGACAGCCGTGTTGTGATCGCCGGCATCAACCGCCGCGGCAGCAAGGACAGCCAGTTGCGCTGACGCGATGACAGACACCCTCGCACTGTTTCCCGAGTTGGCTAACACACCGACGGGGTCAGGCCCCACCGGTCTGCGCTACGCCGAAGCCATCGTCTCGCCGGAGGCGCAAGGCGACCTGATCGACCGCGCCCCGACGCTCGCCTTCGCCTCTTTCGACTTCCGGGGATTCAAGGGAAATCGCCGGACGATATCGTTCGGCTCCCGGTACGACTTTACCCACAACCGCGTGCGACGCGCCGATCCCATGCCTGACTGGCTGAAGCCGCTGCTCGCCTCGGCGGCCGCCTTCGCCGACATCCCCGAGGCCGAACTCGTCCAGGCCCTCGTCACCGAATACGCCCCCGGGGCTGGCATCGGCTGGCACCGGGATCGTCCGGAGTACGGAAAGGTCGTCGGCCTGTCGTTTCTCTCAGAGTGCGTGCTCCGCTTTCGGCGTCCCGAAGGCGACGGGTGGCGACGCGCGTCCCAAATCCTGCGCCCCGGTTCAGCCTATCTGCTCGGCGGTTCTGCCCGTGACGCCTGGCAGCACAGCATCGCGCCCGGAGATCAACTTCGCTATTCGGTGACCTTCCGGACGCTGCGCCCGTCGGCGCATTAGGCAAAACCCCCACGCCGCCCATTGTGACGCGCCAAGAGCAGACTCGGCGTGTAGCGAACACCCGACATCACCACCTCCGTATTGCGGCCTGGCGGCACGGCCAGTTTACGGGTGTCCTATCAAGCGCAATGAAGAAAGACGTGCTACATCTCAGGATGCAGCCGATAGCGTTCGCGCCTCAAGAATGCCTCGCAGGCGCGCTGCCAGTTCGGCATGCTCATAGGGCTTCTCGATTACGTCGAACTCATGCTGATCGCCCAACGCCGACTCGCCGACATAGCCGGATGTGAGGAGAACCCGGAGAGCTGGATGCGCCGAAGTCGCCCGGCGAGCCAGTTCGATTCCGTTCACGCCTCCGGGCATGATGACGTCCGAAAAGAGGAGATCGAAGCACCGCTCCGCCAGACGCGCCAAGGCGCCAGCCGCGTCCACGGCCACATCGCAGTGGTATCCGAGGCCCTGGAGCATATCCAGGCAAACGCTGAGGACGGCCGGATCGTCTTCAACGATCAGAATCCGTTCAGACCCGCCTAGCGCCTTCGTCGCTTCGTGGCTGGTGGCCGTCAGCACCGGCCGCTGGTCCGTGAGCGGAAGATTGAGCCGGAAGGTTGAGCCCTCGCCAATCGCGCTGTCGATCTCGACCTTGCCTCCCGACTGTTTGAGGAAGCCGTAGACCTGGGACAGCCCCAGTCCGGATCCCCTTCCAACCTCCTTGGTCGTGTAGAAGGGCTCAAACAGTCGCTGTCGCGTCTCGGCCGTCATGCCAGACCCGGTGTCGGCTACGGTGATGACGCCGTCTCCACCTAGCTCCATGACCGCGATCGTCAACTTGCCCTTCCCCTCCATGGCGTCGCGGGCGTTGACCGCCAGATTGAGAAGCGCGTTCTCGAGCTGATTGGCGTCGGCGAACACGAAGACCGGAGCGGGATGGGACTGGACATCGAGGGTGACCCCCTCACCGACGGCCTGCTTGATCAATGGCGTGAAGCCGTGGACGAGCTGGTTCAGGTCTAGCGGCTCGGGGTTCAGGGTCTGACGTCGCGAGAATGCCAGGAGTTGGCGGGTCAGGGTGTGACCGCGGTCGGCGGCCAGTTTGATCGCTTCGAGCTGCCGCCTGGGTTTCTCGTCCTCAATACGCCGCATGAGGATGTCCGCGTTGCCGAGAACCACTGTCAGCAGGTTGTTGAAGTCGTGGGCGATACCGCCGGTCAGCTGACCCACCGCTTCCATCTTGCGCGCCTGGGATAGCTGTTCCTCAAGCCGGCGCCGGTCAGTCACGTCCAGCAGGGTCCCCAGAATCTCGCCGGCGCCCTCAACCTCGCCGGGCACCCAAACGCCCTGGTCAAGGAAGGACCGGTACTCCCCGTCCGCACACTGCCAGCGATATTCGCACGCATAGGCGCCGGTCTCACTGGCCTTCATCAAACAGTCCACCACCCCCTGAACGTCGTCGGGGTGGATGCGGCCAAGGCCGATTTCCGGCTCGTCGATAAAGCGGGAGGGCTCAAAGCCGGTCAGGGGAGTGATGCTGTCGCTCACGAACAGGGCGGCAAAGGGGTGCAGGGTCGCCCGCGAGGTGAACACCACAGGCAGGGATTTCAGGATCGCATCCTGGCGTTCGCGTGTCTGTCGCAACTCGAGCTCGGCGGCCAGGCGCGCCTCGGCGTTGGCCGCATTCTCACGCAAAAGCTGATGCCGTTCCTCGGCGCGACGAGCGATCTCCAGGTTCTTCAGATACAGGTCGGCGAGCACCGAAACCTTGGCGCGGAGGATAAAGGGGTCGACGGGTTTGAACACCACGTCGACGGCCCCCACTTGGTAGGCCTGGAAGATGTGTGCCTCGTCCCGGAACACTGCGGTCACGAACACGATGGGCGTATCGCGCGTACGGGGGTGTTCGCGGATCAGGCGCGCGGTCTCATAACCGTCCATGCCGGGCATGTGCAGGTCCAGCAGGATAACCGCGAACTCCCGCGACAGCAGCAGACGCAGCGCCTCTTCTCCCGATCGCGCAACGACCAGTTCATGGCCGAGCACCTCCAGAGCTTCGGTCGCCGCGAAGGCGTTGCGCTCATCGTCGTCAACGATAAGGACGCGCGCTCGTGGCGCCTCAGCGGAAATGGTCTTGGGCGCCGGCATCAGACGGCGGCCGGTTGGGCGCCGGCCAGTCGATGGGCGTCGGCGCGCTGGATCGACACCCGCATCACGGAGATGAGGTAATCGATATCGACCGGCTTGGAAACGTAGTCGGAGGCGCCGGCCTGAATACATTTGGCGCGATCGCCTTTCATGGCCTTGGCGGTCACGGCGATGATCGGCAGGTCGGCGAACCGGCTGATGGAGCGGATTTCCCGGATGGTTTCGTAACCGTCCATGTCCGGCATCATGATGTCGACCAGAACAATGTCGATCTCCGGATGCTGGCTCAGCAGGTCCAAGCCGGCGCGGCCGCTTTCGGCGTAATGCAGATCGACGCCGAACTCCTCCAGGGCGCTGGCCATGGAGAAGATGTTGCGGATGTCGTCGTCGATGACGAGCGCCTTGCGCCCGGTCAGGATGGCGTCGTCCTTGCGTGTTTGCGCCAGGCTCGCCCGAGC
>CAMLNY010000083.1 GCA_946481405.1 uncultured Brevundimonas sp.
CGACGCGGGCCCCGAAGGCCTTGCGCAATCCGGACGTGGCGATCGCCGGGACCGTGCGCCAGTAGCCGGCCAGCCCGCGCGCGTGAGCTTCGCGGAGACCACCCACGTCTACGACGCCTTCGTGCGCCGGCCCTCGGCGAGCTGACCTCAGGAGGCCTTGAGGACCTCCGGCGCCGCACCCGCCTCGCGCGGCGCCGACACGGCCGCTTCGATGGCCGTGATCAGCTGGCGGATGTCGATCGGCTTGGCGACCAGTCCGTCCATCCCGACCGCCAGACATTCGGCGCGGTGGTGATCCATGGCGTTGGCCGTCAGGGCGATGATCGGCGTGCGCCCGCGTCCTTCACCGGCTTCCAGCGCGCGGATGCGTTGCGTGGCGCCGAAGCCGTCCAGCACCGGCATCTGCACGTCCATCAGGACGACGTCCCAGGCGGTCTCCCGCCAAGCCGCGACCGCCTGTTCGCCGTCGCCCACGATCGTGACCTCGATCCCCATCTGACCGAGCAGGGTCTTCAGGACCAGCTGGTTATTGGCGTTGTCCTCGGCCGCGAGGATTCGGATCGATCCGCCGCAATCGACGGCGTCATCGTCTTCCGCAGACGTCTCCGCCGCCTCTCCCAGCCAGGCGGCGGGCAGGTCAACGGTGAAGCGCGACCCGAAGCCCGGGCGGCTGGACACCGCGACATCGCCGCCCATCAGCACGGCCAGTTGTCGCACGATCGACAGGCCCAGCCCGGTGCCGCCGAAGCGACGCGTGGTCGAGGCGTCTTCCTGGGCGAAGGGGGTGAAGATGCGACCCAGGGTCTCTGCGTCCATTCCCTTGCCGGTGTCGGCGACTTCCAGCCTCAGGCCGTCGGTCGTGCGGCGGGCCTTCAGGGAGACCGAGCCCCTATCGGTGAACTTCAGCGCGTTGGACACGAGGTTCGTCAGAATCTGGCGCAGACGGGTGGGGTCGCCGCGATAGACGCCGTCGGCGGCGTCGAGGTCCAGCACCAGATGGATGCCCCGGTCCTCGGCGTCGGCCGAATAGCTGGCGACGACCCCGGACATGACGCGCCGCAGATCGAACGGCACCGCCTCAATCTCCAGCTTGCCGGCCTCGACCTTCGACAGGTCCAGAATGTCGTTGAGGATGGTCAGCAGGCTCTCGCCGCACTCGGCGATGACGTTGAGCCGTTCGCGCTGGGTGTCCGGCAGGTCGTCGGCGCGCATCGCCTGCGCCATCCCGAGGATGCCGTTCATCGGCGTGCGAATCTCGTGCGACATGACCGCCAGGAACTGCGACTTGGCGCGGCTGGCCGCCTCGGCCTTCAGGCTCAGGTTCCGGGCGTCCGTCACATCCCAGTTGGCGCCCAGCATCCGCTCCGGCGAGCCGTCCGGCCTGTAGTGGACATTGCCCAGCGCCTTGATGATCCGGATGTCGCCGTCCAGGCAGCGGATGCGGAACTCGGTGTCCAGAACCCCGCCTTCCAGCGCCGCCTTGATGCTGCGATCCAGAGGCTCGTGATCGTCCTCGTGCAGGTTGCGGGCGAAATAGGCGAAGTCGATCGGCGTTCCCGGATCCTGCATCCGGAACATCTCGAACATCTCCGGCGACCACGACAAATCGTCGGTCGCCAGATCCCATTCCCAGATGCCGATATGCGCGGCCTGCACCGCGAGCGTGGCGCGGTCCGCCAGCCGCTGACGCTCAGCCTCGGCCGCCTTGCGCAGGGCGATGTCCTGAACGTGGGAGATGAAGAAGCGCGGCCCTCCACCCTCGTCCCGGACCAGCGACACCGTCAGCTTGGCCCAGACGATCTCGCCGTCCTTGCGGATGTAGCGCTTCTCCATCTGGTAGGACGGGATGTCCCCGGCGACCAACTGCTCAAGCAGGGCCAGGTCCGCGCCCAGATCCTCGGGGAAGGTGATGTCCTGGAAGGTCAGGGCCGAGAACTCGTCGACGCGATAGCCGAGGAAGTCGCGCAGGGCCGCGTTGACGTTCAACCAGCTCCCGTCCAGCCCGACCAGGGCCGTGCCGATCGGCGAGTGCTCGATCGCCATGCAGAACTGCGTGGCGTCAAGGCCGGTCGGCGGGGTCATCATGTCATTGGCCATGGGCGCTCCTCCCATGACGCTAACGGCCAAGCCTTGAAGACGCGTGAACGGCGCCGCAGCAATGCTCAGTTTGCCGAAGGATTTGCGGGCTCTACCAGAACTTGTCCGGCTGGGGGCATACCGCCGTGGTCCTCTACAGGCCCAGCTCGGCGCGCGCCCTCTTCGTCAACCTTGCGGCTACGATCCGGTGGGCGATGGCGAAATGCTCGGCCAGCTCGGCGTCGTCCCAAGCGTCCGGATCCGGCAAGTTCACCCACTTCGCCCGCGCCAGATAGGGCGCCGGCCGCGCTTTGCCCGTCCCGGTCAGGGCTTCAAAGGCGATGTCGCTCACCTTGAACGATACCCCGCCTTCGCCGCCGACTATGACAAACATCTTGCCGCCGACCTTGTAGGCGTCGTGGTCGTCGCCGAAAGGATGTTCCACCGTGACCCCGGGCAGGCCCAGACAGGCCTTGCCTATGCCCGCCCGGTCCACGCTCAGGCCTCGACGCCGACGCCGATCGGGCAGACGACGCCCGTCCCGCCGATGCCGCAGTAGCCGTCCGGGTTCTTGGCCAGATAGCCCTGGTGATAGCCCTCGGCGTAGTAGAACGGCCCGGCCTGGGTGATCTCGGTCGTGATCTGGCCCATGCCGGCCTTGGTCAGGGCTGCCTGATAGGCGTCGCGCGACGCCTCGGCCTCGCGGCGCTGTTCGTCGTTCACATAGTAGATGGCCGAACGATAGGTCGTGCCGACGTCGTTGCCCTGACGCATGCCCTGCGTCGGGTCGTGACCTTCCCAGAAGGTCTTCAGCAGATCTGCGTAGGAAATCTCGGCCGGATTGAACACGACCTGGACCACCTCCGTCTGGCCGGTCAGGCCCGTGCAGGTTTCCTCATAGGTCGGGTTGGGCGTGATCCCGCCGGAGTAGCCGACCGCCGTCACCCAGACGCCCGGCAGCGACCAGAATTTCCGCTCCACGCCCCAGAAACAGCCCATGCCGAAGATGGCCGTCTCGAACCCTTCCGGGTGCGGGCCTTTCAGCGGCCGGCCGTTGACGAAATGCACCTCGTCGGTCGGCAGGGGCGTTGACCGGCCGGGCAGGGCGGTGGCGGTGGAGGGCAGGGTGGTCTTCTGGCTCAGCATCGATGCGATCCGTGACAAAGAGAACATGGCGACCATATGGGGACCCGGCCGCCTTTTGCCCACCCCGACGCTTGCCCCCACGCCCCGCCTGTTCTATCAGCCTCGCCTCCCCGGGCGACCTCCCGGGCGTTCGCCCGCGTGGTGAAACGGACAGGTGGCGGAGTGGTCGATCGCGCACGCTTGGAAAGCGTGTGTAGGTGAAAGCCTACCGAGGGTTCGAATCCCTCTCTGTCCGCCACTTCTTTAGTGTCTGATTGCATTTGACGGGCACTTTTGGATCGGACCCATCATTCAGCCCATCATGACCCGTTGGGGCTAGCGGTGGCCGGAAATCTTGGGGGGCGATCATTTCCTCAGTTTGCTCGCTCCCGAAAAATAATTCGGCGGACCCGGAGCGGCGACGTTTGCGCTGCGCAGTTTGGAGTTGAGGCGTCAGTCTTGCACACCGCTGGCTGCCGGAGCGTCGTTTATGGGTCGGAAGCGGCCATCGCTTGAGGTCCGGGTTGCGGACGTGGGCCAGTGTCCGCTTCTGGCGCGAAGCGGACACTGGAAACACCTGACTGACGTCACTCCAGCAATCGCGTGTCGAGCGTGATGTCCGCATTGAGTACCCGGGATACCGGGCAGCTCTCGCGCGCCTTGCCCGCCAGATAGTCGAAGGTGAGCGCATCGATATCGTCGACCTCCGCCTCCAGCGTCAGATGCACTGCACTGATACGGTACCCTCCGTCCTCGTGCGCGAGCGTGACTTCGGCTGTCGTCGCGAGCCGATTGGCCACGAGCTGGGCATCCGCCAGCACGACCGTCAAAGCCATGGTGAAGCAGCCGGCGTGAGCGGCCGCGAGCAGTTCTTCGGGGTTTGTGCCTGGCGAACCCTCGAAACGACTACGAAAACCATACGGATGCCGGTCCAGAGCGCCGCTCGCTGTGGAGATTGTGCCCGTGCCCTCGAAAGTGTCACCCATCCAGGCGGCGTAGCCGCGTCGTTTGATCGCCATCTCCACCTCCTATGAACGGACGAATGCCAACAGGTCGGGGTTCACGACGTCAGGGTTGATGGTGCAAAGACCGTGGCCCAGACCTTCGTAAATCTTCGTCGTGGCGTTGCGCAGCAGGGGCGCGGACATGCGAGCCGAGACGCCGATCGGCACGATCTGGTCGTCCGTTCCATGCATCACCAGCGTCGGCACGGCGATGGCCTTGAGGTCTTCGGTGAAATCCGTTTCGGAGAAGGCCTTGATGCAGTCGTAGTGGGCCTTGGCTCCGCCCATCATGCCTTGCCGCCACCAGTTGGCGATGACCCCTTCCTGCGGCGTCGAGCCCGCCCGATTGAAGCCGTAGAAGGGGCCAGTCGGGACATCACGGTAGAACTGCGCGCGATTGGCGACGAGTGCGGCGCGGAAGCTGTCAAACACGTCGATCGGCAGCCCGCCCGGATTGTCGGCCGTCTTCACCATCAAGGGCGGGACCGCGCCGATCAGCACCGCCTTGGCAACTCGACCCTGCCCGCCATGGCGCGCCACGTAGCGGGTGACCTCGCCGCCGCCGGTCGAGTGACCGATGTGGATTGCCTGACGCAGGTCCAGCGCCTGAACGAGAGCCGCGACGTCGGCGGCGTAGGTGTCCATCTCATTACCGGTCCAGGTCTGGGTGGACCGACCATGGCCCCGGCGGTCGTGCGCGATTACGCGGTATCCCTCGGCGAGGAAGAACAGCATCTGGTTATCCCAGTCGTCCGCACTCAGCGGCCAGCCGTGATGGAAGACGATCGGCTGAGCGTCCTTCGGGCCCCAGTCCTTGTAGTAGATCTGCGTGCCGTCCTTGGTGGTGATGAACGGCATGGCTTCGTCTCCGGTAGATTGCGAAAGAGGGGGACCCGCGACGGATGTTGCGGATATCGAAAGGGTCAGGCCGATCGCCCCGGCTCCGACGAGGACGCCGCGACGGGTGGCGAATGCGGCCGGGCAGGGGCGGGCAGAGGTCATGGTCGGCTCCGACAATCGGGGTGGAGCGACGATCCGCAATCACAGGCGTGCCGACCAGTTGGCCCTTCAGGCGCCGGACTGGGCCATTGGTATGAGTGCTGTCATGCCCCGGGGGGAGGGCCGGCCGAGCGCACGATCCTCGGCCGAGCGAGCCACCTGACGGCTCATCCCTTTGGATGAGTGGCGGCTTCGGCAAAGTCGTGCGACCTTCTGCAGGGGAGGTCTGACGTGTCCGAGTCCGTTATTCATGTTGTCGATGATGACGCGTCGGTTCGCGACGCCGTGCAGTCGCTGCTCGAGTCCGTCGGACTCAATGCGAGAGGCTATGCCGCGGCGGCGGATTTCATCGACAGCGACGCCTGGAGCGAGCCCGGCTGCGTCCTGCTGGACGTTCGTCTGCCCGGGGTCAGCGGTCTGGAGTTCCAGGGACGGATGGCCGGGCTGGGCATCTTCCTGCCGGTCATCCTGATGACGGGTCACGGCGACATTCCGATGTCAGTTCAGGGAATGAAGGCCGGCGCCGTCGACTTTCTGACCAAGCCCTTTCGCGACCAGGACCTGCTCGATGCGGTCGCGGTCGCCCTGGAGCGGGACAGGGATCGGCGATCGTCACTCTCGGAGTTGTCCGACTTGCTGACACGCTACAAGACGCTGTCGCAGAGAGAACGGGAAGTGATGCAACTGGTCAGCACGGGCCTGATGAACAAGCAGGTCGCCGGTGATCTGGACATCAGCGAGGTCACGGTGAAGATTCATCGCGGGGCTGCGATGCGCAAGATGGCCGCGCGCACCCTGCCGGACCTTGTGCGCATGTCAGACATGCTCCGCGATGCGGCCCACTAACACCACCGTATGATTTCCCGGCATGAGACGGAGTGTCAGGATCATGAGGCCGTGCCGGCTGTCGT
>CAMLNY010000084.1 GCA_946481405.1 uncultured Brevundimonas sp.
ATCAGCGCCTCGAAGTTGCTGGTCCGGGAGGGCAGCGGGTCGACCCCGCGGAACTCGTACATCTGCATCCGCGGGCTGGCGCCGTCGGCGGGGGTCTGCATCCGGCCGGGCGAGGTCGGGCTGACGATATACGGCTCGACGATCATCACCAGTTCGGTCTCGCCGGACAGGAAGTCGCGCGAGCGGAACAGGCCGCCCAGCACCGGCAGGTTGGTCACCCCCGGCAGGGAGTCGACCGTCTGACGCGTGGTTTCCTGCAGCAGGCCCGCGATCATCATCGACCCGCCCGAGGGCAGTTCGACGGTCGTGGCCGAGCGACGCACGCCCAGACCCGGCAGGGTGATGGAGGAGGCCGTCCCCGCGCCGATGGTCAGGCCGCCGCCCGCCTGCAGCTCCGACACCTCCATCGAGACCTGCAGCGAGATGTTGCCGCCTGACAAAACGATGGGCCGGAAAGCCAGGCTGACGCCGTAGGGCTTGTATTCGATGGTGACGTTGCCGTCGCGGTCGCGGCCGACCGGGATCGGGAATTCGCCGCCGGCCAGGAAGCTGGCGCTCTCGCCGTTCACCGAAGTCAGGTTCGGCTCGGCCAGGGTGCGGATCAGGCCAACGCGCTCGAAGGCCTGCAGACAGGCGGAGGCGTTGTTGCCCGTGACGGTCGAATAGATTGTGGAGGCGAGGCCGGTCACTGCGTTGGTGACGGTGTTGCCCAGGGTATTCGTCACGGCGCCGGTGATCGAGGTTCCCACGAGCGAATAGGGACCGGGGTCGCCCTCCCTGCCCACCTGGACCTGATTGATATTGGTCGTGCCGTTGGTGGTGGTGGTCGCCGTGCCGTTGGTGGTGGTCGTGCCGGTCTGGACCTGATTGTTGTAGTTGGTCGTGCGGGCGCGGTCCTGGTTGAAGCAGGCTCCGCCGCCACCCATGGCCTGGCCGTTGACGCCATAGGTGTTGGACCGGCCGAAGCTGACGGCCTGGGAGCCGGAGTTGAAGACCACGTCCGAGGACATGCCCAGCTGCTTGATGGCGTTGCGCTGGACCTCGACCACGCGGACCTTCAGCGTGACCTGATCCGACCCGGCGACGCTGAGCATGTTGAGCACCTTCTCGGGGGCCGAGACGAAGGCGCGAGCGACCTGGACGACCCGTTCGGCCTCCGAGGCGCTGGTGACCATGCCGGTCAGGATGATGCTGTCGTTGACGGCCTCGGCGTGAACCTGGGCTCCCGGCGCGATGCGGCTCAGCGTGTCCTGCAGGGCCGAGGTGCCGGCGTCGACGCGCACGCGCAGGGTCAGGATCTGACGACCGGCGGCGTCCAGGAAGACCGCGTCGGTCTCGCCCGGAGCGATGCCGATGACGGTGATGCGGCGCGGCGAGTGCACATTGGCCTCGGCGACGGCCGGGTTCGAAACGATCACGTCCCGCGCGTCGGCGGGCAGATCGACGGCGAAGGAGGTGCCGCGCGGCAGGTTGACCAGCCGCGGCCCCGAGCCGGCCGCCACCGTCTGGCGTGCGCCATAGGTCTGGGCCTGGATCGGTCCGGCGGCGCCGGCGGCGACCAGACCCGCACAGGCCAGGCTGAGAATACGCTTCAGGGCGGGGCTCATTGGACGCTCACCACTTGAGGCTCTCCGCCGCGGAAAACGCGGACCGTGGAGGCGCGGGCGGGAACCGGGGCGCGGGCCGAGGCCACGCGGCCCGACGGACCGGCGGTGTCGGCATAGGAGCGCAGGGTCAGGGACAGCACGCCCGCCGCCTTGGCGAGCGCGAGGGCCTCGGTGTCGCCAGGCGCGATCTCGAGGGTCGCGGTGGCGCCGACCACGGCCTGCTGGTCGTCCTCGGCGCGGGTCGACTGGTCGATGGCCAGGACCTTGACGTTCTGCAGCACCAGACGACTGGCGAACTTGGCGCGGTTGGGTTCGTCGGCCGAGGAGCCTTCCAACTCGACGGTCACGATCACGTCCACACGGTCGCCCGGCAGGATGAAGCCGCCGGCCGCCGTCTCGGTCGAGACGGCGATGGCCATGGCGCGCATGCCCGGCTCCAGATAGGCGGCCATATAGCCGCTGTCGCCGGCGCGGACGATCTTGCGGCCGACGATCGGCTCGCCGGCCAGGATCGGTTCGCGGACGACCGATCCGAAATACTCCGACTTGGCGCCGCCGCCGGTCAGTTCCTCGGCGGCGCGGGTGACGCGGGCGACGGCGCCCTCGGCCTTGGGTTCCTCGGCGGGGGCTGCGGCCTCCTCGCCCTCAGCGGCTTCCGCCCGGGGCACGGGAACGGAACCGTCGGTGATGAAGGCCGGATTAACCTCGTCGGCGGGCCAGTCCTTCCACTCCAGATCGGCGTCGGTCAGGCGTTGACCGGGAGCGAGATCGCGCGCGGCCACCAGAACCTTGGCCATCGGGCGCGCCGGCTCGGCGGCGGCGGCGACCGCGGCGGGCTCGCCCGAGGGCGAACCCATGGCGCGCACCACGAGCGCCAGTCCGATGGCGGCCACGGCGGCGATGCAGATGACGGCGATACGGGCGGGCTTCATCAACGGTCTCCGGCGAGACCAGCGCGCGATTCGGAACGCGGACGGTCTACCGTTAACGACCATGGAGGGCGCGGGTTAACGCGACCCTAAACGCCGGGATCGGACTACCCGGCCGCGAACGTCGTCAGCAGGGCGCTGGAGGGAAAGGCCATCAGGGCGCCGATGCAAATGGCGATGCCGTAGGGAATGTCCCCCTTGGTCTCCAGCAGCGTATGCACCCAGCCGGGGCCGCCGACGATGTGCGGGGCCACGTCACGGCGCGCGACGATCAGGGCCAGGGAGAGCAACCCTCCAAACACGGCGGTCCACAGGATGAATTCGAACGAGGCCGACGGCCCCAGCCACAGACAGGCTGCGGCGATCAGCTTGGCGTCTCCCCCGCCGATGACCCTGAGCGCGAACAGACCCATCCCGACCAGCAGAGCGACGACCGCGACCGCGCCGTGCAGGCCGACGACGTCCAGCGGAACGCCGACCGCGAAGGCGGCGGGGAAGAAGCCGAGGATCAGCGACCCCGACAGCCAGTTCGGGATCCGCATCGTCGTCAGGTCCGACAGGGCCGCCGCGATGACGAGGCCGGGCAGGACGCTGAGCAGGGCGAGAGTGACGAAGTCCATGAGTCGATCCTGCATCAGGGCGGGTTAAGTCCGCGTTGCCGCCGGACCTTCCGCGCAAGACAAGGGGGCCGGCGCGTTCCCGCGCCGGCCCCCCGCTTTTTCAAGACCCGTGCGGGCTTAGCCGAGCTTGGCCGAGACCTTGCCGAACGTGGCCGACAGGTTGGTGCCGACCAGCTGGACGGCGCCGATGATGACGACGGCGATCAGGGCCGCGATCAGGCCGTATTCAATGGCCGTGGCGCCCGACTCGTCCTTGGCGAAACGCGAAACGAACTTGGTCATGGTGTTCTTCCTTGTGAAATCTGTGAAGCGAGCAACGATGGCTGGGAGGCTCGGTCGCCCGCTTGTCCCCCAAACGCAGGGTGATAATCGCCCGGACCGGTTAAGGGCGACCTAGAAGGCGTGGTTACCCGATTGTTTACTGTAAAAAGTCGCCATGACGTCTCGGGTACCAGTGCAGAACGCCCGCGAACACTGAACCTGGCCCAACCCGCAATCAGATTTCGTCAGTCGTCGGTTAATGTCTGTTCACCACGATGGATGAACGACGGCGCTGCGCTCTCGGGATTTTCGGGTCGCCGCGACGGCGACGCCGGTAAGAACAGGGGCCGACACGTTTCCGCATCGGCCCCGCCTGCAAGACCTTGGGCGTCTTAGCCGAGCTTGGCCGAGACCTTGTCGAAGGTGGACGACAGGTTGGTGCCGACCAGCTGGACGGCGCCAATGATGACGACGGCGATCAGGGCCGCGATCAGGCCGTACTCGATAGCCGTGGCGCCCGACTCGTCCTTGGCGAAACGCGAAACGAACTTGGTCATGATGTTCTTCCTTGTGAAATCGGCGAAGTGGTCACGGTGATCGCAGGGAAGCTCGGTTGCCCCTCCCCAAACGCCAGCGGAAGGGTGTGTCCAGGTCGTTAAAGACAAGCTACCCAGCTTGGCTATTTGCTCGTTTACTGCAAAAGTGTCGCAGGCTTGGTTCCAGGATCGAGCAAACGTCCGCTCCACTGGACGCGTTGTTTCTCCGAATGCGAACGCACACAGTCGTCCGTTAACGCTATTAAGTTTCCTGAGCGGTTCTCTGGCCGAACCTCTCTGACTTTAGAGTTTGTAGAGGTTTCCGGCCGATGTTCGCGCATCGCCTCGCGCGCGCCCGTTCAGAGTTTCAAGGACAAACGACCATGGCCGGATCGATCGCCGCCCGCTTCCGCCCCGCCCTCCTCGCCGGCCTGCTGATGGCCGTCGCCGGCGCCGCGAACGCCCAGAGCCTGAACGTCGAGATCGACCGCTCCGTCCGTCTCGGCCTCATGGGTTCGGCCGCCTCGGTCATCGTCGGCAACCCGGCCATCGCCGACGTCACCGTCGTGGACGCCAACACCCTGTTCGTCACCGGCAAGGGCTACGGCGTCACCGAGGTCGCCGTCGTCGACGGCGTCGGCCGCACCATCTACCAGGGCGAGGTGGTCGTCACCGGCGGCTCGACCGGTTCGGTCCGCGTCTGGCGCGGAGCCCAGGCGACCGAGATGGCCTGCGCCGCCTCCTGCGCCCCCAGCATCCGCAACACCGCCGGTCTCGGCGCCGCCTCGACGGCCGCCCCGGCCGCGCCGGCGACCCCGACGCCCTGACCATGCGCTTCTCTCCGCTCCGACGGCGCGACCGTTCGGCCCGCACGCCTCGCGAAGGCGCTGCGGCGGTCGAGTTCGCCATGGTGGCGACCCCCTTCTTCTTCATGATCTTCGCCGTGCTGGAGCTCGGCCTCGTCTTCCTCGTGGACTCCGTCCTGGAGAATGCGGTGATGGAGACCAGCCGCCTGATCCGCACAGGTCAGGCGGACACCGGCAACATCTCGGCCAGCCAGTTCAAGACCGCCCTCTGCGCCGAGATGAGCGTCTTCCAGGGCGACTGCGCCAGCCGCGCCGACGTCGACGTCCGCGTCATGCCCGAGTTCAGCGACGGCATCCCCGACAGCCCGATCAAGAACGGCGCCATGGACCGCAACGAGCTCCAGTACGATCGCGGCGAGCCCGGCGACCTGATGCTGGTCCGGGTCTTCTATTCCCAGCCGCTGGTCACCCCCTTCATGCAGCAGGCCATGTCGCGGCTCTCGTCCGGCGCCGCCGTCATCTCGGTCGCCACCGCCTTCCGCAACGAACCCTATCGCGGACCGACCTGATGGCCCGCCGCAAGTCCACGAGCCTCGGCTTCCTGCGCCGCTTCGGCCGCGACGGCTCGGGCGTGTCCGCCGTCGAGTTCGCCCTGATCGCCCCGGTGCTGATTCTGGTCTATTTCGGCCTCGCCGAGTTCTGTCAGGCCTATATGGCCCAGCGCCGGATGGGCCACTCGACGTCACAGGTCGCCGACATCGTGGCCCAGTATCAGACGGTCGACGCCGATCTGATCGACGACACCTTCGCGCTCGGCGGTCTGGTCCTCGCCCCCTTCCCCGACAGCGCCCTGGCCCTGCGGGTCACCGCCATCACCCGGGGAACCGACGGCGTCGCCCGCGTCACCTGGAGTCGCGGCAAGGGCATGACCAAGCGCAGCGGCAATGTCACCGTCCCCGCCGGTCTGATCGAGAACGGCGAGAGCATCATCATGAGCGAGGGGACTTACGACTATGTCTCGCCGCTCAATCAGGTCCTGCCGGGCACCAAGCGGTTCAGCCACACCTTCTGGCTCCGTCCCCGTCTGGTGAACACCATCACCTGCAACGACTGCTAGCCGACCAGGGCGCGCCGGACGGCCGCGATCTTGGCCTCCGTCTCATGAAGCTCTGACACGGGATCGCTGTCCGCCACGATCCCGGCTCCCGCCAGGGTCCGGAAGCGCCACACCCCGTCCTCGCGCCAGAAGCCGATCGTCCGGATCAGCACCGAGGCCGTCAGGCCGCCGGCGTCATCGACGACGAACAGACTTCCGCACCACGGCCCGCGCGGGTCCTCGTACCCGGCG
>CAMLNY010000085.1 GCA_946481405.1 uncultured Brevundimonas sp.
AGCGGGTGGTCAGTCACCCCTCCAACTTCGTCCCGTTCCGCTACGGGAAGAAGGACTGAAATCGCGCCCGTCTCCCCTTGCGGGAGAGGGAGCCCGCGCACGACGGCGCAGCCGTCGTTCTGGCGCGGTCGGGTGAGGGGGCTCACCGGCCGCCGGATCTGATATCAAGAATGCTGAGGTGTGGGTCAGCGAGACCCCTCACCCTTTCGCGCAAGACCGATCGCTGCGCTCTCGGGCGCTCAAGCCCTCTCCCGCAAGGGGAGAGGGCTTTTTTAGCGCCTCAGCCCGCGCGCGGCGGCGGGGTCTGCATCGAACGGCTGGCGGGGACGCCGACGGTGGGGGTGCGGGCGGCGCCGGCGGCCTGGCCGGGCTTCATAAACTTCACCAGGACGCGCTGACCGATCAGCAGCGGGGCGTCGCCGGCGGTGACGACCACTTCCACGACGCGTTCGTCGGAGCGTTGCGAGGGATCGTCCGAGGCCAGTTTGCGGGCGCCGAAGACGGCGGCGCGGCGCAGGACGGCGCCGACATAGACGCGGGACGGATCGCCCTCAGGCGTGATCTCCACAGCCTGGCCCACGGTGACGTTAGGAATATCGGATTCGACGATCTCGGCGCGGGCGATGCGGGGCGCGTTGGGCTCCAGATCGAACATGTTGGACACGTTCAGGGTCGAGGCGCCGGCGCCCGGATTGGCGTAGCGGCGCACGATGCGGCCGTCGGCGGGCGAGCGGATCACGGTCAGCTCGACATTGTAGGCGGCCTGGTCGCGGCGGGCGCGGGCGGTCTGGACGGCGGCCTGCTGCGAGCCGAGGCGGGCCTGGGCCTGGGCGATCGCATCACGGGCCTGATCGAGACGTTGGGCGGCGACGAAATTCGTCGAGACGAGGCGTTCAAGACGCTCGTACTCGCGCTGGGCAGTGCGGATGTCGACCTGGATCAGGTTGAGCTGGCTCTGGGCCGCGGCGAGATCGGCCGAGGCCGTCTGGAGCGCCAGACGCGGCTCGTCGTCTTCCTGACGGGCCAGGATCTGGCCAGCGACGACCTGATCGCCTTCCTGCACGAGGACGTCACGCACGACGCCGCCGCGACGGGCCGCGATCTGGATGATGCCGCCCTCGATGTCGACCTTGCCGTTCGCGATGGCCGCATAGGGGCTTTCGACCCTCTCGGCGTCGGCCTTCTCGGCTTCCGCCTTCTTGGCCGCGTTGGCGCCCTGCATCATGGTGAAGCCCACCACGATCACGATGATCAGCAGGACGCCGATCCAGAGCCATTTGTTCTTGAGGAAGGCGGGCATGAGAGAGGTCCTCGGAGGCGGTCTTAGTGGTGGGACGCCAGGGTGGCGTTCGGATTGGGGGTGCGGCGCTCATCGGAGATGATGACGCCGTCCTCGATCTTGATGACCCGGTCGGCCCATTCCTCAAGCCGGGGGTCGTGGGTGACGCAGATCACCGCCGCGCCGTGCTCGGTTGCGGCGCGACGCAGCAGGCGGATGACGACCTGACCGTTCTCGCGGTCGAGGGCGGAGGTCGGTTCGTCGGCGAACAGAATCTTGGGGTCCTTGGCCAGGGCGCGGGCGATGGCGACGCGCTGTTTCTCGCCGCCGGAGAGCGCGGCCGGGCGCTGGTGCAGGCGTGGGCCAAGACCGACCTCTTCCAGAGCCTGGGTCGCACGCTTCTTCGCCTTGTCCGGCGACAGGCCTTGGAACTTCAGCACCACCTCGACCTGCTGCAGGGCGGTCAGGGCGGGGAAGAGGTTGAAGCCCTGGAAGATGAAGCCGCAGTGATCCAGGCGGAACTTGTCGATCTTGCCGAGCGACAGTTTCCACAGGTCGTCGACGTCGAGCGCGTCGACGCGGCCTTCCTCGGGGCGCAGCAGGCCGGACAAGGCCGCGATGAGGGTCGATTTGCCGGAGCCGGACGGACCCATGACCATGGTCAGATCGCCGTGGCGGGCGTCGAAGTCCACCTTCTTGAGGACCTCGACGAAGGCCTTGCCGGACTTGAAGCGCTTGACCAGCCCCCTGGCCTCGATGGCGAAGTCACCGTGCTTGCCATGGACCTTGGTGTGCGAGGGCACGCTGTGCGGGGTGAAGTCGGTCATCGCAGCAGGTCCGCCGGTTGGCTGTTCTTGAGGATGCCGAGCGACAAGGCGCCCGAAACCATGGCGATCAGGATCAGGCCGCCGCCGACGACGATCAGCAGGACCGGCGGCAGGGCGATGATGACCGCACCCGCCATGGCCAAGGCCTGAAGCGCGAAGGTCAGGGCGATGGCCGCCAGAACCCCGACGCAGCCGACCCAGAAGCTGAGCTCCATGACGATGCGGTTCAGCGAGCCCATGCCGACGCCGAGGGCGCGCAGAGAGGCGAACTCCTTGATGTTGGCCATGATGGCGCCGCGCAGGGTCTGCCAGGTGATGGCCACCCCGATGATGGTGCCCAGCACCACGCAGCCGCCGATGATGATGACGAGAATGCCTTCCTCGAACATGGCGCCGGCGTTGGCGTCGGCGAGCTCCTGACGGGTCCAGGCCTTCCACTGGCCGTTGCCCTGGGCGTTCAGTTCGGCGGCGACGCGCTGGGCCTGAAGCGGATCGCGCAGCTTGACCATCAGCGGGCCGACGCGCGGGCCGGTGTCGGCCTGGCCCACCATGCGCAGGGTGTCGCGCGACATGATGACGGTGGCCTGCATCATGTTCGGATAGCCGCGGGTGATGCCGACGACGGTCACGGTCTGGCCGTTGTAGAGGGCGCGGTCGCCGAGCTTGACGCCCAGCTTGGTCACGGCCGTCTCGTCGATGGCGACGGTGTAGGGCTGGCGCAAGGCGTCGACCAATTCCTGTGAATAGTCGGTCGGAATGGTCACGGAGCCGGGCGTGGTGTCGATGATCGAGGCCTGGACGAACTCCTGACGCGGGGCGCCCATTTTGGCGCGGTCGGCCTGGGACATGGTCGGGTCGACGTTCTTGATCGACTGGAAGGAGCCGCCGGCGCCGTCCAGAGGCTGGACCTCGACCACCTCGGGATTGTTGTAGACCTGCGGGATGAAGCGGCGCGGCACGCCCGAGGGACCGCCAATCAGCGACTTGGCGCCCGGCTGCATCACGATGATGTCTGCCGAAGAGCGTTCGATTGTCGCGGTGAAGCCCTTGCCGATGCCGATGAAGACGCCGGTCATGGCGAGCACCAGCAGGCCCGAAAGGGCCAGCGCCATGACGGCGGCCATGTACCGCCGCCACTCGAAGAGCAGCGTTGAAAGCGCGAGCGACATAGTCTTTGAAACACCCCTGACTTGCAGCGTTATGTGACGCGCGGTTCGGTTCTCACCAAGTTAAATCGGGGTAAGGGGTTCACCGCCGATATGGCCGCGCTTGACGGGGCGGGGCGGGGGCGCGGAGATGCCGCGCTTGCGCGGGCCTCGGGGCGGGCGCTAGCTACAAGATAACACCGGCGACGCCGGGATCCGGAGAGAAACCCATGTCGTCACGCTCCCTCATCGTCGCCGCCTCGGCGCTGGCGCTCAGCCTGGCGGCCATGCCGGCCGCCCCGGCCAAGGCCGAGGAAGGCATGTGGACGTTCGACAACTTCCCCATCCAGACGGTCAACGACCTGTACGGCACCCGCATCGATCAGGCCTGGCTGGATCGGGTGCGCAACGCGGCGGTGCGGATCAGCGGCTGTTCGGCCTCGCTGGTGTCGCCCGAAGGTCTGGTCCTGACCAACCACCACTGTGTCGTCGGCTGCGTCGCCGATCTGTCGGATGCGCAGAACGACTATGTGCGCAACGGCTGGATGCCGGCGACGCGCGAGGACGAGCGGCGCTGCCCCGGCCAGACGGCCGAAATCCTGACCGACATCACCGATGTGACCGACCGGGTGCTGGGGGCCGGGGCGGGGCTGGAAGGCGCCGCTTTCGTCCAGGCGCGCGGCGCGGTGCAGCAGGCGATCCAGCAGGAAGCCTGCGGCGACGACGTGAAGCTGACGTGTCAGGTCATCAGCTTCTATCGGGGCGGTCGCTACGCCCTTTACAAGTTCCGCAAGTATGAGGACGTGCGTCTGGCCTTCGCTCCGGAGTATCAGGCCGCGGCATTCGGCGGCGACCCGGACAACTTCAACTTCCCCCGCTATGCGCTCGATTTCGGCCTGCTGCGGATCTACGAGGACGGCAAGCCGGTCGAGACGCCGAACCACCTGACCTGGAACGCCAATGCGCCGCGCGAGGGCGAGCCGGTGTTCGTGGCGGGCAATCCGGGGACCACGTCGCGTCTTCTGACCATGGCGCAGCTGGAGCGAATCCGCGACCAGACCATGCCGCTGGGCCTGCTGCAGAACTCGGAACTGCGCGGGCGGCTGCTGCAATATTCCACGACGGGCGAGGAGGCCGCGCGCATCTCCGTCGATCCGATCGCCAGCGTCGAGAACGTCTACAAGGCCAACTACGGTCAGGAGCAGGCGCTGCTGGACCCGACCTTCATGGCCTCCAAGCGCGAGCAGGAAGCCGATCTGCGCGCCCGCGTCGCCGCCGATCCGGCTTTGGCCGAGCGCATCGGCGATCCGTGGGGCGATCTGGAGCGGATCGAGCGTCAGGCGTCGGAGCTGTTCCTGCCCTACCGTCAGCTCGAGGCCAACGCCGGCCAGCGCTCAACGCTGTACGGCTATGCCCGGGCGATCGTGCGGGCGTCCAAGGAACGGGCCAAGCCGCTGGCCGAGCGCCGCGCGGGCTATACCGATGCCGATCTGGCCGCGATCGGCCGCCGTCTGGCCGCCACCCCGCCGATCGAGGCGGATCTGGAAGAGATCTATCTGGCCTTCTGGCTATCCAAGACGCGCGAATACCTGACCGTCGACAATCCGGACGTCCAGCGCCTGCTGGGCCGCGAGAGCCCGGAAGGGCTCGCCGAACGTCTGGTCGAGGGGACGAGCCTGAGGACGCCGGAGCGCCGGGCCGAGCTTCTGGCCATGACGCCTGAGCAGCTGGCGGCGGCGGGCGATCCGCTGATCGACTTCGTGCTCAGGAACGACGATGCGGCCCAGGCCATCCGCGCCCAGTGGGAGGCGACGGTCTCGGGCCCCACGGCCCGCGCGGCGGAGAAGGTGGCCCAGGCCCGGTTCGCGGCCTTCGGCGCCAACCAGTATCCGGACGCGACCTTCAGCCTGCGCCTGTCCTACGGCTCGGTTCAGGGCTGGACCTATCGCGGGACCCAGGTGCCGGCCTTCACCCGGATGGCGGGCCTCTACGAGCGCGCGACGGGGGCCCAGCCCTTCGTCCTGTCGGACCAGTTCGCCGCGCGCGAGGCCGATGTGAACAAGGACGTCGTGTTCGACTTCGCCTCGACCAACGACATCATCGGCGGCAACTCCGGCTCGCCGGTGATCAATGCGGCGGGCGAGGTGATCGGCGCGGCCTTCGACGGCAACATCCACTCGCTGGGCGGCGCCTACGGCTATGACGGGACGCTGAACCGCACGGTGACGGTCTCGACGGCGGCGATCACCGAGAGCCTGCGCAACGTGTACCGCCAGCCGCGCCTGCTGGAGGAGCTGGGAGTGCGCTGACGCGCACTTCCGTGCTTCACCTCATTTTCAAGGAAGTTCCCATGCGCCTGTTCCTGACCGCCTCCGTTGTCGCCCTGTCCCTCGCCTCGACGGCGCGGGCGGAGGAGGGGATGTGGACCTTCGACAACTTCCCGATCGCGCGGGCCAACGAGACGCTGGGCACGTCGATCGATCAGGCCTGGCTGGACCGGGTGCGGCTGTCGTCGGTGAAGTTCGGCGGCTGTTCGGCGGGGCTGGTGTCGGACGCCGGGCTGGTCATGACCAACAACCACTGCGTCGCGACGTGCGTGGCCAACCTGTCGACCCAGGCTGTGAACTACGCCGAGACCGGCTTCACGCCGCGGACGCGCGAGGAGGAGCTGAAGTGCCCGGGCGGGACGGCCGAAATCCTGACCGATATCAGCGATGTCACCGAGCGGGTGCGGGCGGCGGCCGAGGGGCTGACCGGGCAGGCCTTCAACCGGGCGCGTGACGCCGAGATCGGGCGGATCGAGACCGAGGCCTGCGGCGACGCGACCGACAAGCGGTGCCAG
>CAMLNY010000086.1 GCA_946481405.1 uncultured Brevundimonas sp.
GTGGATCGGCGACAGGGCCGCCGCCTCCCGCTCGTCCAGATCGAGCGCCGTGTTCAGCGAGGTCGGGATCAGGGGCTTCAGATCGAACACGCCCGAGATCGCCACCGCCGCTGAGGCGCGCGCCTCGCTGAGCATGCAGGCCGCCATATGCCCGCCGGCGGAGTGGCCGAAGACCACGGGCCTCTTGCCGATTCTGGCGCGGACCAGGTCCACCGCCTCGCGCACCGCCCGCACGATGCGACCCAGCTTCACGGCCGGAGCCAGGTCATAGGACGGGATGGCGACGCTGACGCCGTGCTGCAGGAAGGCGGGGGCGACCCAGCTGAACCAGCTCTTGTCCAGCGCCTGCCAGTAGCCGCCGTGGAGGAAGACCACGACAGGCGCGTCCGGCCCGGCCTCGAACAGGTCCATCACCTCGCGCTCGCCGGGGCCGTAGGGCAGGGCGGTCGGCGGATGGGCCGCGCGGGCGGCTTCGGCGTCCGCCTTCCACCGCGCCATGACGGCGGGATGGTCCGGGACGGCGGCGCGGTTGTTGTATTCCGCTTCCAGCCAGTCCGCCGAAGGCATGGGGGGCTTATCGCTCACGTCCGCATCCGCTACTCAGACCCGCGAACACCGGGAGCCTTCCGCCATGATGACCGCCATCTTCGTCTTCATCAAATGCGAGCTGGGCCACGCCAACGACGTCGCCGCCGACATCGTGGACAATGTCGAGAACGTCTCGGAGGTCTATTCGACCTCGGGCCAGTACGACCTGCTGGCCAAGTTCCAGCTGCCGAAGGAGATGGACATCGGCACCTTTGTGACGAAGTCGGTCCAGACGCGTCCGCACATCCGCGACACCTTCACCGTCATCACCTTCTCGCCCTTCCTGCCCTCGCGGGTTTGACGGGCGCCGCATCGGCCGCGTCCTCGGCCTCGTCGTCGTCCCCGACCTTCTCCTCCACGGTCGCCGACAGGCGCTGGTAGACGCCAAGCCCGACCAGCACGAGAATCGACGCCACCAGCAGCGCGGTCGGATAGCCCATCTGCGTCACGTCCTCGCGCGCCGTCTTGAAGACCAGCACCAGCCCCTCGAGGAAGAGGGCGATGATGATGGTGGACAGGAATTTGGTCAGGCTGCGTCGCGCCTCGGCCGCGCTGCGCTTCTCGTTGCCGCGCCGAACCTCGTCCTCGAACAGGTATTTGGCCACGTCGAAGACGGCGATGGCGACGATGACATAGCCGAGCACGTCCAGCACCGCGTCGGCGCCGGAAGCATCCGGACTGACGAATCCGCCCCACGCCTCCCGCAGGCCCAGCCCCACAAGCGCCAGCGCCAGAAGGGTCAGCAGCAGGCTGGCCAGGGCGAAAACGCCGCGCGTCACATAGGTCATGGCGAAGCTTCCTCCCTCGTGCGGTCACGAACGCGCGAAGCCTGTCGATGTTGCCCTTGCGTGACCGTGGCCAAACGCAACTGAACGCTGCTAACCTGCCGCCACAGACGCCGGCACAGGCGTCAGGGAGCACGCCCATGGCCGATCTGGAGACCTTCCGCGCCGAGACGCGCGCCTGGCTGGAGGCGAACTGCCCGGCCGAGTGCCGCGGCCCGCGCGACAATGACGAGGACCGCGGCGGGGGCGGGCGCAATCCGACCTTCAAGACTCCCGCCCACAAACAGTGGCTGGACGTCATGGCCGCGCGCGGCTGGACGGCGCCCCAGTGGCCGACCGAATACGGCGGCGGCGGGCTCGACCGCGAAGAGGCCAAGATCCTGGCCTCGGAGATGCGGCGCATCGACGCCCAGATGCCGCTGTCGTCCTTCGGCATCTGGATGCTCGGGCCGGCGCTCCTGCAGTTCGGCACCGAGGAACAGAAGAAGCGCTTCCTGCCCGAGATCGTGCGCGGCGAGATCCGCTGGTGTCAGGGCTATTCCGAACCGGGCGCCGGCTCCGACCTGGCCGCCGTCCAGACCCGCGCCGAGGACAAGGGCGACCACTGGATCATCAACGGCCAGAAGATCTGGACCTCCTACGCCGACAAGGCCGACTGGATCTTCTGCCTGATCCGCACGGACCCGGAGGCGCCCAAGCATCTGGGGATCTCCTTCGTCCTGTTCGACATGGCCACGCCGGGCGTGACGACCAAGCCGATCGAGCTGATCTCGGGCAAGTCGGCCTTCTGCGAAACCTTCTTCGACGACGTGCGGGTGGAGAAGGAGAACCTCGTCGGGACGCTGAACCGGGGCTGGGACGTGGCCAAGGCCCTGCTGGCCCACGAGCGCACCATGATCGGCGCCGTCGGCGACATGGGCCGCCCGATGAGCCAGGTCGCGGTCGATTCCATCGGTCTGGACGACACGGGCCGTCTCGACGAGCCTATGCTGCGCGCGAAGATCGCCGAGCTGGAAATCGACGCCGCCGCCTTCCGCCTGTCGATGGAACGGGTGGGCGATCAGGTGAAGGCCAAACAGGTCTCGCCCGCCATTGCCTCCATGCTGAAATACTACGGTTCGGAGCTGAACAAGCGCCGCCACGAACTGGCCATGGCCGCCGGCGGCTCGGACGCCCTGGAGTGGGAGGGGGAGCGGTCGCGCGAGGGCGGGACCAGCGAGGTCCAGCTGAACATCATCGCCAAACACCTGCTTCAGCTGCCGGGAGCCTGAGCCCATGCCCCTGATCCTCACTGAAGAACAGACGATGCTGAAGGACGCCGCGAACGGCTTCCTGAGCGAGAACGCGCCTGTCGCCCATCTGCGCAAGCTGCGGGACGACCGCGATCCCGACGGCCTGTCGCGCGACCTGTGGCGGGCGTTCGGCGAGATGGGCTTCGCCGGCGTCATCATTCCGGAAGAGCACGGCGGCTCGGGTCTCGGCGCGGTCGAGGCCGGGATCGTGGCCGAGGGGCTGGGGCGCAATCTGACGCCGTCGCCGTTCTTCGGCTCCGGCATCCTGTCGGCGCGGCTCCTGATGGACGGCGCCTCGGCGGCGCAGAAGGCGGCCTGGCTTCCCAAGATCGCGGCAGGCGAGGCGATCCTGTCGCTGGCCCTCGACGAGGGTCCGAAGCACCAGCCGTCGCGCATCGCCACGACGGCCGAACGCAGCGGCAACGGGTTCAAACTGAACGGCGCCAAGGGCTTCGTGCTGGACGGCCATATCGCCGACGCCCTGATCGTGGCGGCGAAGACGCAGGAGGGGACGAGCTTCTTCCTCGTCGATCCGAAGACGGCGGGCGTGGAGATCGAGCGCACCGTCATGGTCGACGCCCATAACGCCGCCCGTATCGTCCTGACTGATGTGCAGGTCGACGCCGACGCCCTGATCGGCGAAGCGGGCGCAGGCGACGCCCTGCTGGACGGCGCGCTGAACCTCGGCCGCGCCTGCGCCGCCGCCTGCCTGACCGGCGCGGGGGATCAGGCCTTCCTGATCACCGTCGAATACCTGAAGACCCGCAAGCAGTTCGGCAAGCACATCGGCGAGTTCCAGGCGCTGCAGCATCGAGCCGCCCACCTGTTCACCGAGCTGGAACTGGCCAAGGCCGCCGTGATCGGCGCCCTGCAACGCCTCGACGCCGGCGCGCCCAAGGCTGATCTCGCCGTCTCCGTCGCCAAGGCCAAGGCCGGCCGCGTCGCCGAACTGGCCGTCCAGGAAGCGGTCCAGATGCACGGCGGCGTCGGCATGACCGACGAGTTCGACGTGGGCCTGTACATGAAGCGCGTCCGGGTGCTGAACGAACTGCTCGGCGACGCGGGCTTCCATGCGGAGAAGCTGGCTCGGGCGGGCGGATACTAGCGCGCCTTCACCCACGGCGGCAGACGGGCTAAGTCGGCGTCAGGGAGACCCTGCATGACGCTGAACAGCGCGACCTACCTCACCGGCTTCGGCAATCATTTCGCGACGGAGGCCGTCCCCGGCGCCCTGCCGGTGGGCCGGAACTCGCCGCAGAAGACGCCGATGGGCCTCTATGCCGAACAGCTCAGCGGCACAGCCTTCACCGCGCCGCGCGTCGAGAACCGCCGCAGCTGGCTCTATCGCCTGCGCCCGTCAGCCCAGCATCCGGCCTATCAACCGTTCGATCAGGGCCGCGTCCGCTCCGGCCCCTTCCACGACGCTCCGCCCAGCCCCAACCGCATGCGCTGGGATCCTCTGCCCCTTCCTGCCGAACCGACCGACTGGGTCGAGGGTCTGGTCACCTATGGCGGCAACGGCGATGCGGAGGCCCAGGTCGGGGTCGGCGTCCACCTGTATGCCGCCAACCGGTCCATGACCGACCGCGTCTTCTATTGCGCCGACGGCGAGTTGCTGATCGTCCCGCAACAGGGCGAGCATCTGGTCTTCACCGAGTTCGGACGCATCGAGGCCGGGCCGGGCCATATCGTCGTCATCCCGCGCGGCGTGCGGTTCCGGGTCGAGTGCGATGCGCCCATCCGCGGCTATGTCTGCGAGAACTACGGCGCGCCGTTCCGCCTGCCGGACCTCGGCCCCATCGGCTCCAACGGCCTGGCCAATCCGCGCGATTTCGAGGCGCCCGTCGCGGCCTTTGAGGACGTCGATCGTCCCACCGAATGCATCCAGAAATACGCGGGCCGCCTCTGGGTCACGACCTTCGACCACTCGCCGCTGGATGTGGTCGCCTGGCACGGCAACAACGCGCCGTATCGCTGGGATACGGCCCGGTTCAACACCATCGGCACGGTCAGCTTCGACCATCCCGACCCGTCGATCTTCACGGTCCTGACCTCGCCCAGCGACACGCCCGGCACGGCCAACTGCGACTTCGTCATCTTCCCGCCGCGCTGGATGGTGGCCGAGGACACCTTCCGCCCGCCGTGGTTCCACCGGAACGTCATGAGCGAGTTCATGGGACTGGTGACGGGCGAGTACGACGCCAAGGAGGGCGGCTTCGCCCCCGGCGGCGCGTCCCTGCACAACTGCATGAGCGGCCACGGCCCGGATCAGGCCAGCTATGACAAGGCCGTCGCGGCCGACCTGAAACCGGTCAAGCTCGAGAACACTTTGGCCTTCATGTTCGAGACCCGTTTCCCCATCCGCACCACGGAATGGGCGCAAACGAGCCCGACGATGCAGCTCGACTACGATGACGTCTGGACCGGCTTCGCCAAGGGCGACATCGACCGCAAATAAGGACCTCCCATGCGCCTCCTCGCCACCCTCGCCCTCACGGTCTCGATCGGGACCGCCGCGTGTTCTCCCATGGCTGAGCAGGCCCCCGACGGCGCGACGGCAGGCCAGTCCGCCGAGGCGGCGTGCGCCGCGCAGAACGGGACGCTCCAGCGCGTCGGTCGCCTGCAGACGGTCCAGTGCGTGATCGCCTACGCCGACGCCGGCAAGCGCTGCACCGACGGCGACCAGTGCGGCGGCGACTGCCTGCTGCCCGAGGGAACCAGCGTCGCGCCGGGTGCTGCGGCGGCCGGTGTCTGCGCGCCGACCTCGAATCGCTTCGGCTGCGCCACCCGCGTCGAAGACGGCAAGGCCGGCCCGACCCTCTGCGTCGACTGATCGCGACGCATCCGGCGGGGTCGTGCTAGCGTTGCTTTCGCATGACCCTGCCTGAACTCGCCGCCCTGCTGGGCCTGAACCTCGCCCTGCTGATCGGGGCCATGCTCGGGCTGTGGGCGCTGTCCCTCAGGCTGCAGGACGTCAGCTTCGTCGACGGCGTCTGGCCGCTGGGCATGCTTCTGCTGGCGCTCGTCACCTTCGCGCGCACCGACGGCGATGTGACGCGCAAGGGGCTGCTGCTCTGGCTGTGCGGCGTCTGGGCGATCCGCCTCGGCTGGCATCTGCTGCGGCGCTGGCGCGAGAAGGGCGTCGACGGCCGCTACGCCGAAATCGTGGAGACGCAGGAACGCGAGCACGGCTGGAGCTTCGCGAAGACCGCCCTCCTGTTCGTGTTCCTGCCGCAGGCGTTTCTCGGTTGGCTGACCTGCCTGCCTGTGCAGCTGGGTCAGGTCGAGCACGGGCCCATGGGCTGGATCGGCTGGATCGGGGCCATGGTCGTGGTCGTCGGCATCGGTTTCGAAAGCATCGGCGACGCCCAGCTCGACGCGCTCCGCAAGGGAGCGCAGGTGGTGATCGGCACGCCGGGTCGG
>CAMLNY010000087.1 GCA_946481405.1 uncultured Brevundimonas sp.
GATCCGCGCGAGGGCGCTGAGGGTCACGCCCACGTCGGCGTGCTCCTCGCCGAACTCGCCGTTGGGTGGCTTGGCCATGGTCGACCAGTCGATCCGCTCGACCGCCGCCCCCTCAAGCCGTTCGACGAACCGGTCGGGGAAGGGAAAGCGCAGGTCCGGGCGGTTCTGTCGCATCTTCGCCAGACGCGCGCCCACCAGCACCGGCTCAAGGCCGCGTCGGACCGTCTCGACCTCGGGAAGCTCAGGCATGCTGCGGGTCTAGCCGGTCGCCGGAGCGGGGTGAAGCCATGCCGCGAAACCGCCTGACGGTCGAAGTCGGCGCGTCCACGGAGCGCCGTCCCGCCCTGAGGCGTGCTATGTCGGCTCCATGGCCGGCCCCTTGCGTCTTGTTCTTCGAACCTTTCTGGCCCTCGTCGTCGCGGCCGTGACGACCTGGGGTCTGGGGCTGTTCTGGGTCGCGATCGGCGGCGGCGACCTGCCGCTGCACGGCTGGATCGCGATGGCGCTGGGCGTTGCAGGGACCCTGCTTCTGGCCTGGGGACTGATGGCGCTGGCCTTCAAATCCCACCGTGAGGGCTGGGACGAGCAGGTGGACAACACCCTGGATCCGGGTCGCGACGAAGACGATCCATATTGACCCTGGCCGCCGCTGGGGCATGGTCGCACCAGACCCGTTTTGCGGAGCCGATCCGATGCGCCTGACCCTGCTCGCCCTCGCCGCTATCAGCCTTGCGGCCTGCTCCAACTCCGGCGAGACGCCTCCGGCCGATGCGCCCGCCCCGACCGCGCCCGCCCTGCTGGGCGGCGTCGACCTGAACCAGCCGCTGCGGGCGCTGGGCACCGAGCCCTTCTGGGGCGTCGACATCACCACCCAGACCCTCGTCTATTCGGCCATCGACCATCCGGGCCTGACCGTCACCAACCCCGGCCCGACCCTTCAGGGCACGACTGCGGTCTATGCGGCCTCCAGCGCGGATGGCGCGACCCTGGTCGTCACCCTGATCGCAACGGAGTGTTCCGACGGGATGAGCGACCGGGTCTATCCGCTGACGGCGCGCGTCGAGATCGGCGCGGAGACCCTGAACGGCTGCGCGGCGTCCGTGGCCTTCCTTGAGACCCCGCCCGCGCCCTAGCCGTCACCCAGCAGCGGCCCAATGCCCGGCACGCTCCTGACCGCCTCGCCCAGAAGGTCGCGGCCCGTGGCAGTCCGCACCCGCTCGCGCGCGGCGGGCAGAAGCCGCTTGAGGTCGTTCTTGTCCAGGCCGTCTTCCTTCAGCCGCTCCAGCAGACCCATGGCCTCGGCCACCGCCTTGCCCGACACCCCGCCGGCCGAGGCCATCAGACCACCGAACAGACCGCGCTTCGGTCGCTCCGCCGCCTTCGACCGCGCCGCCGCCTCAGCCCCCGCTACGGCGGCGTAGAGCGCGGCCAGCGGCTCGCGGGTCGCGTGACGATCCAGCAAGCCCAGCGCCCCGGTCAGGGCGACCTGCCCCTGCGCCTCCGTCAGTCCCGCTTCGGCGGCGGACGCGGCGACGATATCGTCGAAACAGAGGGCGGTTGAGGTCACGGCAGGGTCCTTCATCAAGGCATTTAACGGTTCTGGAACCGCGTCGGCTGCATATGGGGCGGATGACCCAGCTGGAAACGCCCCAGGACCTGCGTCCTCTGACCGCGCTGCGCTTCGGCGCCGCCCTCTGGGTGGCCCTGTTCGCCTTCTGGCCGGACCTCGACGTCCGCTTGATGCCGAACCTGATCGCCAAGGGCTATCTGGGGGTCGAGCTGTTCTTCGTCCTGTCGGGCTTCATCCTGTGCCACGTCTATCTGGCCCAGACGGGCGAGAAACGCTTCAGCTACGGCGGCTTCCTGTGGGCCCGGATCGCTCGCGTCTATCCGCTCCATCTGGCCACCCTGATCGGCGTCGGCGTTCTGGCGCTGGGCGCGATCGCGGCCGGGATGAGCATCGACCACAACATTCTCAACTGGTCGTCCCTGCCCGCCAACCTCGCACTGGTTCACGCCTGGGGCTTCGCGCCCGTGGCCGGCTGGAACCATCCGTCCTGGTCGATCTCAGCGGAGTGGTTCGCCTACCTGTGCTTCCCCGCCTTCGCCTTCGTGGCCTGGCGGCTGCGCGAGCGGCCGATCACGGCGGTGATCGGTGCCGTGGCTTTCCTCGTCGGCCTCTACATCGTCTTCCAGATGCTGGCCGGCTTCTCCCTGACCCAGGCCACCATCCGCTGGGGCGCCCTTCGCATCGTCCCCTGCTTCGCCCTCGGCTGCGCCCTCTATCTCGTGCACCGCAAGATCGCCCTGCCGCGTCCGGGCTGGATCGCCGCCGGCGTCGCAGTCGCCATCACCATCGCCGGATCGCTGTCGGCGCCCGACGCCCTGATCGTGCCTCTGTGCGGCGCACTGATCCTGGCTCTCGGGGCCCTGCCGAATGAGCGCGCCGGATGGCTGGCGTCGAAGCCGGCCGTTTATCTCGGAGAGATCAGCTACTCGGTCTATATGGTCGTCGTGCCTTGGAAGCTGCTGGCCGTGAACGCGGCGTCGAAGCTCACGGGCGGCGGCGACAAGCTTCAACTTTTCGTGTGGCTGGCCGTGGTGCTGATGCTGCCGGTCGTGGCGGCCGTATCCTACCACCTCGTCGAATTCCCGGCCCGCAAGGCGCTTCGCGGCATTGCACAACGCCGCGCGCTCCGTCGCAGAGCCGGAGAAGCTCAGGCGCAACTCGCCTGACAAGGGGGGTTCAACACCCCTTAACTATCCTCTAGGTATGTGTCCGGGCGTAACAACCGGAAACAATTCGAACATGACGAAACGGATCACCGCCGCGCTGGTTGCCGCTTGCCTGGGCTTTTTCGCCCTGTCTCCCGCTCCTGCGAAGGCCGAGGATCCGTACTGGCAGTGCGTGACGTTCGCCCGCATGTTCTCCGGCATCAACATCTTCGGCGACGCCTGGACCTGGTGGAACCAGGCCGTGGACCGCTTCCGCACCGGCCGTGCGCCCGAGACCGGTTCGGTTCTCGTCTTCCGTCCTGAAGGCCGGATGAGCCGGGGTCACGTCGCCGTCGTCTCCGACATCCTGACCGACCGCGTGATCCGCGTGACCCACGCCAACTGGGGCGGCAGCCGCGGCCGGGTCGAGGAGAACGTCACCGTCGTCGACGTCTCGGCCCAGAACGACTGGTCCCAGGTCAAGGTCTGGTACAATCCGATCCACGACCTGGGCACCACCGTCTATCCGACCTACGGCTTCATTTACCAAGGCGCCCGTGACGCCTATCAGGCCGGTCGTCAGGTCGCCGAGAACGCGACAGCCTCCACCGCCGCCCGGAACTGATCCGGGCCTGACCCTCTAAAACGGGCCGTCCCGAATGATCCGTCTCTATCGTTCGGGCTGCGCCGCCTGCGAGGCGGCGGTCATCGACGTCGCCGGCGGCTGGACCATGCCCGCCGACACCCTCTGGATCGACCTGATCGAGCCGACGCGCGAGGAAGACGTCGCGGTCGAACAGGCCCTGGGCATCGCCATCCCGACCCGCGAGGAGATGAGCGAGCTCGAAGCCTCCAGCCGGCTCTATCGCGAGAACGGCGCCACCTATGTGACCGCCGACATCCTGCATCGCGGCGACGACGACCTGCCCGGCATCGACCCGGTCACCTTCATCCTGACCACGGGACCTCTGGTGACAATCCGCTATTTCGACCCGCGCCCCTTCACCATGTTCACCGACAAGCTGGAGCGCGAGCCTGCCCTTTGCCGCACCGGCGCCGACATGTTCCTGAACCTGATGGAGGCGATCATCGACCGCGCCTCCGACGTCCTCTCGGGCCTGACGGCCAAGATCGAGGGCGTCGGCACACATGTCTTCACCGAGGGCAAGACGGTCGGGTTCAAACACCTGATCACCAAGCTGGGCCGGGCCCACATCGCCAACTCGCGCATCGAACAGAGTCTGGCCGGCCTCAGCCGCGTCTTCTCCTTCGTCACCGTCGACGACTGGTTCGAGGGGGCGGGAGAGCCGCGCGAGCATCTGCGATCCCTTGGCCGCGACGCCTCGAGCCTGATCGCTCACAATCAGGCGGTGGCCGCCGGTATCAACTTCCAGCTCTCGGCCGCGCTCGGCCTGATCAACATCGAGCAGTCGGCCATCTTCAAGGTCTTCTCGATCTTCACGGCCGTGCTGATGCCGCCGACCCTCATCGGGGCCATCTACGGCATGAATTTCGACCACATGCCCGAGCTGCGCTGGATGGAGGGCTATCCGATGGCCCTGATCCTGATGGTGATCTCGGCGCTGGCGCCGCTCTATTATTTCCGGCGGCGCGGCTGGATCTGACCGCCTACCATTCCGGCTTGATCGAGAGCTGGAAGGCCACCAGTCCCTCGGAGACGTCGTTGTCCACGCCGTGGGCGGTCATGCCCTCGGCCTCGATCTCGCGATAGACGAGGCCGAACGAGCCCTGCATGTCGCCCCGGCGCAGGGCCACCCCGATCGAGGCGTCGCCAAGGAAGGAGCCGCTGTCGCGGCTGTAGCCCGAGCGCTGGTATTCGCCGTCGCGGGTGCGGGCGAAATTATAGCCGACCGCCGTGCCCGACCCGGCCGCATAGATGTACCAGCGGGCCCGCTCGCCGAACGCCGCCGAACCCTCGGGCAGGATGCGGTCGGCGCTCGATCCGATCTTCAGCGTGGCCCCGGCCTCTGCCGTCCCGCCCCGGTCGCCCGCGCCAATGCCGACGTGCGGCGTCAGGGTCACTTCCAGCCCGTTCTCGGTGTAGCCGCGCGCCATGTCCCAGCCGCGCGTGTAGCTGACCTCATAGCCGTCCGGATCGAACATAGCCGCATCCAGCGGCGTCGGCGGCACGGGCGAGCCGTCCGCACGGCGCAGCTCGCCGCGCGCCCGCAGTCTCAGCCGGTCGGAAAAGCCGTCGCCCTCGCGCCAGACGTCGCGCGTGGTCGTCTCGGCGAACGGATTGCGCGCCTCCTCGGGCTGATAGTCGCTGGCGAACTCGATCGCCGGGCCGAATTCGCGGCCCGCGGCCACGTTGAAACCGGCCTGGCGGTTCAGCTGGGCGGTGATGCTGGCGGCGGAGTTCTGCTCGTTCTCGGACCAGTTCTGGTTGACCCACGTCTGTGCGCTGGCCGGAACGGCAAAGGCCGCCAGCGCCACTACGCCCAGAACAAAAGGCCTCAGAAGGATCAACGGTCCCCTCACAGTCCGTTAACAGGAACCACCCTGCACCGGAATCGCGTCAGGTCCAACCGCGTTTTTGCGACACCTTCCTGACATGATCGCCCAACGCGACTTTTCCGGCGCAGGTTCCCCAATCAGCGTGTGAGGAGGGTTAAGGGGCCGCCGAAAAGCGAAACGGGCGGCCTCCGCAGGGAGACCGCCCGTCGAACTCGCGACCGCTTCGGGGCGCAGGCGTCGCCTTACTGGCAGGCCAGGCACTCTTCGTAGTCGGTCTTGGCAAGCGTGAAGAGGTCGGGCTGGTTCGGATCGGGCTCGGCCTCTTCCTTGCCGTCGGCGCCGGCGAAGGCGGCGCGCTGCACCGACTTGGAGCGCAGGTAGTAGAGCGACTTCACGCCCGTCTCCCACGCCTTCCAGTGCAGCATGTGCAAGTCCCACTTGTTCACATCGCCCGGGATGAAGAGGTTGATCGACTGGGCCTGGCAGATTTCCGGCGAACGATCGGCCGACAGTTCGACGACCCAGCGCTGGTCCAGTTCGAAGGCGGTCTTGTAGACCCCCTTCTCGTCGTCGCTCAGCAGGTCCAGGTGCTGGACCGAGCCCTCGTTCTCCAGGATCGACGACCACACCGCGTCGGTGTTGGCGCCCTTCTCCTCCAGGAGCGCCTCCAGATAGGGGTTCTTGACCGCGAAGGAGCCCGACAGGGTCTTGTGGGTGTAGATGTTGGCCGGGATCGGCTCGATGCCGGCCGAGGTGCCGCCGCAGATGATCGAGATCGAGGCGGTCGGGGCGATGGCCAGCTTGTGGCTGAACCGCTCCATGACGCCGCGCTCGGCGGCGTCCTCGCAGGCGCCCTTCTCTTCGG
>CAMLNY010000088.1 GCA_946481405.1 uncultured Brevundimonas sp.
AGAGAGGGTCCGGCAGCCCCGTTCGCGGGCCAGCCGCAGCAGCGCCGTCTCTGCCGGAAAATAGATGATCTCCGCCACCCACTGGCGCGGCGAGAGCAGACCGGCGATGACGGTGCGCTGATCGTTCGGCTGGTCGCCCAGGTAGATCGGGCCGATCTCGAACAGGGCGGCGTCGCCGTGACCGCGCGCGGCGTTGCGGGCGGCGGCCTGGATCAGATTCGGCAGGGCCGAGGGGCGCATGCAGTCGAGGTCTGAAGCGATCGGATTTTCGAGCACCAGACGGTCGTCGCCGCCGCCGAACAGGGTCGCGATCTCCTGCCTGGTGAAGGACCAGGTGACGGCCTCGGCATAGCCGAGCGAGGCCAGCGCGCGGCGGGCGATGCGGACGCGGGCCTGACGCGGATTGAGCACGCCCTTCGACGGCGAGCCCTGATCCGGCAGCGGCGTGTTGGGCAGATGCTGGAAGCCGTGGATGCGGGCGACCTCTTCCACCAGATCGGCCTTGCCCTCGACGTCGCGACGCCACGAGGGCGGGGTGACGATCCACGGCGCGTCCGCACCCGCCGGCGCCCCCTGAACGAGGAAGCCGAGTTGGCCCAGAATCGTACCTATGCGATCCGTCTCCAGATCCATGCCCGAGAGCTGTTTCACATAGACCGGGTCGAAGGGGACGACGTCCGGATTGGCGGGATGCTCGCCCGCCAGCACGATCTCCGACGGCTCGCCGCCGCAAAGATCGAGGATCAGACGCGTGGCCAGCTCAATGCCGGGGATGACCGAGGCCGGATCGACGCCGCGCGCGAAGCGGTACTGGGCGTCCGACGAGATGGTCAGGCTGCGACCCGTCTGGGCCGTGACGATCGGATCGAACCAGGCGCTTTCAAGGAACACGTCGGTCGTGGCGTCGGAGCAGCCGGTCGACTCGCCGCCCATGACGCCGCCGAGGCCGATGGGGCGCTCGCCGTTCGCGTCGGCGATGACGCACATGGTCGGGTCGACGGTGTAGGTCTTGCCGTCCAGGGCGATCAGATGTTCGTGCTCGCCCGTATCCTTCGCCACCTGACCGCCCCTCACGACGATCTCCGAGCCCACCAGACTGTTCAGGTCATAGACGTGCAGCGGACGCGCGCGGTCGTAGGCGATCAGGTTGGTGACATCGACCAGCCGGTTGATCGAGCGCAGGCCGATGGCGGTCAGGCGCTTTTGCAGCCAGGCCGGCGACGGGCCGTTCTTCACGCCCCGAATGACGCGGCCGGCAAAGACGGGGCACATCTCCGGCGCCACGATGCGGACCGAGACCGGCGAGGGGAAGCCGCCCTTCACCACGGCGATGTCGTAGTGCTTCAGAGTGCCGACCCCGGCGGCGGCGAGGTCGCGCGCGATGCCGGCGACGCCCAGCCAGTCGGGACGATTGGGGGTGACCTCGAAGTCGATGACGGGCTCGGCGCCGAACAGGCCGGCGATGGGCGTACCGACCGGGATCTCGGGCGGCAGTTCCTGGATGCCGTCGGACTCGTCGGCCAGTTGCAACTCGGAGGCCGAGCAGAGCATGCCGTTGGAGACGACGCCGCGCACCGGCTTCTCGACCAGGGTGACGCCGAGGCCGGGCACCCAGGCGCCGATGGGGGCGTAGATGGTGGTGAGCCCCGCGCGCGCGTTCGGGGCGCCGCAGACGACTTCCTTCATCCCGTCGACGGTGTCGACCTGACAGACCTGAAGCCGGTCGGCGTTCGGGTGCCGGGAGGCCGAGACGATCCTGGCCACGGTGAAGGGCGCGAGGGCGGCGGCCGGGTCGGCGACATGCTCGACCTCAAGCCCCGCCATGGTCATCGCGTCGGCGATGGCGTGGACGTCGGCGTCTGTTTCCAGATGGTCCTTGAGCCAGGACAGGGTGAACTTCACGGGATCAGGCCTTTTTGGAAGTCGGGACGCGTCGCGTCAGCCGGCGCTCGGGATGGACAGGATTTCGGCGATGATCTGTTCGTTACCGGTGAAGCCGAGACCGTAGAACTCGCAGTTCACGAAGCTGCAGTTCATGACCGGGATGGCCCCGATGGCCATGTTGCGCACCGGGCGCAGGACCAGATTGCCGATGTCCCCCTTGGACTCGCCGAAGTTGACGGCGTCGAAGGTCGTGCCGGGCAGAACCAGCATGATGGCCGGTCCCTCGATGCGGCAGCCGGTGAAGCTGATGCCCTCGATCATCGAGCGACTGAACCGGAGCTGGTGCATGAAAAGGTCGTAGAGGGCCAGGTCCTCGTTCACGAAGGCGCGCTTCGAGAGGTCGTCGGTCATCTTCAGCGGGCGGCCGAGGCCGGTCATCGGCCGGCCTTGGGCGGGATCGATGAAGCTCATTGGCCGGACTCCTCGAGGCTGGACAGGGTCGGGACGCCGCCGACGAACTGGTCGCGGAAGGCGGCCTCGCCGACGAAGCCGACGAACAGGAAACGGCAGCGGATGAAGCGGCAGTCAGCTACGCCGATGGCGCCCGTGACCAGATCGCCGACAGGGGCCAGGAGCAGGTTCCGGGGATCCTTCGCCGTGCCCATGTGGCAGCTTTCGAAGGTCACGTCGGCGGTCGGCATCAGTACCGCCGGACCCTCGATCAGGCAGTCGGTGAAGGTCTTGCCGCGGATGGCGTCATGGCCGGCGTTCAGGTGCTCGACCGACAGGCGGGGCAGCCAGATCGATTCCTTCGAGAACTCGGTGCGGGCGACGTCGCGCGACGGGGCGGCGGCGGTGGAGGCGTTGATGTCGGTCATGTGGGATCAGCTCAGGCCGGAGGCCGGGTTGGGGGCGGCGAAGGCCGAGAAGCCGTAGTGGGCCAGCCACCGGACGTCGGCCTCGAACATGGGGCGCAGGTCCGGCACGCCGTACTTCAGCATGGCCATGCGATCGACGCCCATGCCGAAGGCGAAGCCCTGCCACTCGTCCGGGTCGATGCCGCACGAGCGCAGGACGTTGGGATGGACCATGCCGCAGCCGAGGATCTCCAGCCAGTCGGTCCCCTCGTTCAGCACCAGCCTGCCGCCCGAGCGGTCGCAGCGGATGTCCATCTCGGCCGACGGTTCGGTGAAGGGGAAGTGGTGCGGGCGGAAGCGGGCGTCGACGCCGTCCAGTTCGAAGAAGCGGGCGACGAAGGTCTCCAGGGTCGTCTTCAGATGACCCATGTGGATGTCCTTGCCGATCACCAGACCCTCGATCTGGTGGAACATCGGGGTGTGGGTGGCGTCCGAGTCCTTGCGGAAGGTCCGGCCGGGCGCGACGATGCGGATCGGCGGCTGTTGCGACATCATGGTCCGGACCTGCACCGGCGAGGTGTGGGTGCGCAGGACCTTGCGCTCGCCCGTCTGCGGGTCCGGCTTGAGGAAGAAGGTGTCGTGCATCTCCCGCGCCGGATGTTTGGGCGGGAAGTTGAGGGCGGTGAAGTTGTGGAAGTCGTCCTCGATGTCCGGGCCTTCGGCGACGGCGAAGCCCATCTCGGCGAACAGGGCGATCATCTCGTCCATCACCTGCATGGTGGGATGGACCCCGCCCTTGCGACGCGGACGGGTCGGCAGGGTCAGGTCGATGCGTTCCGAGAGGAGGCGGGCGTCGAGTTCGGCGGCCTCGAGTCCGGATTTCCTGTCGGCGATGGCGGCGGAGACGCGGTCCCGCAGGCCGTTGATCATCGGCCCCTGTTCACGGCGCTCATCGGGGGTCATCGCGCCCAAGCCCTTGAGCAGGCCCGAGATCACGCCCGTCTTGCCCAGGGCGGAGACGCGCACGGCCTCGACCTCCGCGGTCGTTTCGGCCGAGCCGATGGCGTTGATCAGTTCGAGTTCGAGGGCGGCGAGATCGGTCATGGTGCGGACGCTCTAGCGGCTGGGGGCGAAAGCAAAAAGCCCCCCGGCGCGAACCGGAGGGCTTTTGATCGATCCGGCGAACCGGAAAGGTCCTACTTCAGGGCTTCGCGCACCTTGGCGGCGATGTCCGAGAAGCCCGTGCCTTCCATTGCGATTGCGGCCAGGACCTTGCGGTCCAGCTCGATGCCGGCCTTCGACAGGCCGTGCATGAACTGCGAATAGGTGAAGCCTTCCAGACGGGCGGCGGCGTTGATGCGCTGGATCCACAGGGCGCGGAAGTTGCGCTTGTTCACGCGGCGGTCGCGGTAGGCGTATTGCCCGGCGCGATCGACGGCGGCCTTGGCCGTACGGATGGTGTTCTTGCGGCGGCCGGAGAAGCCCTTGGCCTGCTCCAGAACCTTCTTGTGCTTGGCGTGGGACGTAACGCCCCTTTTGACGCGAGCCATGATTTATTCCTTCAAATTCGTTGGGTTGAGATCAGATCAGATGCGCGCCGATCAGGCGTACGGCATGTAGGATTTGATCTTCCTGGCGTCGGCGTCGGCCATGACCGAAGTACCGCGGTTCTGGCGGATGTACTTCGAGTTATGGCTGATCAGGCGGTGGCGCTTGCCGGCGACGCCAGCCTTGACCTTGCCCGTGGCCGTGAATTTGAAGCGCTTCTTGGCGCCCGACTTCGTCTTAAGCTTCGGCATTTTCTCTCTCTTATTGAGGGGGCTGCCGCCTGACGGCTACTTGAGCCCCCAGGTGATCGCCCTGATTGAGAACCGCCCAGGCATGCCTGTTCGCCCGGCGGTTCGGTACGCGAAGGCGCGGCTAGTAGTGGAAGCGGCGCGCAAAGGCAAGCGGAGTCTGGTCCAGCGCGCCTCAGTCCGGCGGATTGTGCTCCTGCAAGAAGGCGACGGTCGCCTCGAGCATCCGACGCCGCGTCGGGGCGAGTGACAGGTTGTGATCCTCCCCGTCCAGGGTGATCAGCTCGACCGGTTTTCCGGCCGCGCGCAGCGCCCGCTCCATGGTCACGCTCTGGGCATAGGGGACGACGGTGTCCTGACGACCGTGGATCAGGAGGATGGGCGCATCGGCGCGCGCCGCCAACTGGGCCGGCGAGCGCTCGTCAAGGGTGCGATCCGACGACCCCGCCCCGCCCATGAACCGGTTCCAGTAGCGGATTACCGGGTTGCTCGACTGGGCTCCGCCCCGGGTTCGCGCCTCTGAGTCCAGCATCTGGCGCAGGTCCGCAATGCCGGCGACCGAGACGGCGCAGCGATAGACGCCCTGATCGATCGTCACCCCTGCCAGCGCTGCATATCCCCCATAGCTGGCGCCGACGATGCAGACCCGCGCGGGGTCGATATAGCCTTGGGCCGCCAGGTAGCGGACGCCGTCCGACAGGTCGGTCTGCATCTTGCGGCCCCACTCGCCGTGACCGGCGCGCACGAAGTCCTGACCGAGACCGTCGGACCCTCGGAAATTGGGCTGCAGCACCGCGTAGCCGCGCGAGGCCAGGGCCTGGGCCCACCAATCGAATGTCAGATAGTCGCGCGACTGCGGCCCGCCGTGCGGCAGGACCACCAGAGGCAGGTTCCGGACGGGCACCCCGGACGGCACCGTCAGATAGCCCGGGATTTCGAGGCCGTCGGCGGCGGCGTAGCGAACGGTCCGAACCGGCGAGACCTGGTCGCCCGGCACTCCGGGATAGGATCGCCCGGCCACGCTGACGCGGCCCTGCGCGGCATCGTAGATGTAGTAGGTGCCGGAATCGCCGTTGGTGGATACGCCTCTGGAATAGGCGACGAACTGCTCATAGTTGTCGCTCATCGAGGTCAATGTGATGCGTCGGCCCTGGAGGCCCCGCGACAGCAGGTCCGCTGCAGCCTGGAGCTTGGGCTCGAAAAAGACCCAGTCGACATCGTCACCGCCGACGCCGAGGCCCAGAAGACGGCCTCGTCGATCATAGATGGCCCGGTCCGCCACCCCGGGCAGATCGGTGCGCTCGCGCCGCGAACCATCGGCCAGCGATAGCTCGAGCAGAACATCGTGGCCGTCCTCGATCGCTGACACCATGACGGTGTCTCCGTCCGGACCGAAGCCCCACACGCCGGGAGTGTCGATCAACTCGGTGCGCTCGAAGATCTGCTTCCAGCCCAGGCCGTCG
>CAMLNY010000089.1 GCA_946481405.1 uncultured Brevundimonas sp.
ACCGCGCGCGCGGCCCGGTCGGTCTCGTTGAGCGGCTCATACGTCCAGCTTTCGAGAACCCCGTCGAAGGGGCGGGCCGCGCCGCGTTCCTGAAGGTCAGCGTGCAGGCGGGCGAACTTGCCAGGGGGCTTGAGGGCGACCATCGGCAGGACGTGCACCGGCCTGCCGGTCGAGGCGGCCTCGGCGGCCATGTTGGCGCTGTCCTCGGTGACCAGCACCTGATCGGCGGCGTCGAGGAAGGCGAACAGGGGGTTGGCCCCCGTCCCGTCCCAGATCCACCCGGGCAGGCCGGACAGGCGTTCGGTCATGACCGCCTTCGCCGCCTCGGGGGTCCGGCGAGAGAAGGTCAGCATCAGTGAACCGCCGGCCGTCTCGATCGCCCCGGCGATGCGGTCGGCGAGCGGCGCGGCATGGTCGGGCGTGAGGTCGAAGGCCTTTTAGCGGCCTCCGATCAGCACCGGCAGGGGCTCGATCCGGTCGGCGAAGACGGGGGCGGCCCCGGCCAGCCGGTCCGGAGTGATCCGGTGCGGCGAGCCGGTGATGGCGATGACGTTGGGCCCCGTCAGGTCGTCGTGAGCCGGGGCGACGATGAGGTCGAACAGGGCGGGGTCGAGGCGCGGATCCTGGGTCTGTACGACAAAGGTCGTTCCGCCGCTCAGCCGCCGCGCGGCGATGGACAGGGGCAGGGTCGCGCGGCCGGTGGCGATCCACAGATCGGGCCAGTCCTCGCGCGTTGGAAACGGGGCGTCGGACGCGGGATCAAGCATCCACGGGCGTTTCAGCCCGACCGGCAGCCAGTCGAACGCCGCCCGCCATTTCACGCGCTTGATGCTGATTTCAGACGGGGTCAGGCGCCCGACGGCTTCCGCCAGTCCCAGCGCCTGATTTTCCATACCGACACGGCCGTCCGAGACGACCGCGATACGAAGGGGCGTGCGCCCTACTTCCACTCGACCTTGAGGATTTCGTAGGCCTTCACGCCGCCGGGGGTGTTCACCTCGACGGTGTCGCCGACCGACTTGCCGATCATGGCGCGGGCGATCGGGGACGAGATGGAGATCTTGCCCGCCTTCACATCGGCTTCGTGCTCGCCGACGATCTGGTAACGGCCCTCATCCTCGGTGTCCTCGTCGACCACGCTGACGGTGGCGCCGAACTTGACCTGATCGCCCGAGAGCTTGGTCACGTCGATGACCTGGGCCCGGCTGATCTTGTCCTCGATCTCGGCGATCGAACCCTCGATCCAGCCCTGACGCTCCTTTGCGGCGTGATATTCGGCGTTCTCGCTGAGGTCGCCGTGCTCGCGGGCCTCGGAGATGGCGGCGATCACGCTGGGACGTTCCACCGACTTCAATTGCTTAAGCTGATCGTCCAGGGCGCGGTAGCCCTCGGCCGTCATCGGCACTTTTTCCATTTGGTCGTGATTTTCTGGCTGGTCGCCCGGTAAACCGGAGAAGGGACTAAGAGAGAACTCTGGCGGATACGCTGGTCGCTGGGCGCGCGCGACCGGCCGAAGAAGCTAGGGCGCCCGGCGCGGAAACTCAAGGTCCGGCCGGGATGCAGCCCGGCGGTTCAGCCCGCCGGTGGTCGCATGAGCGGATGACGCCTGTGCGACACATGCCGGTCCAGCAGGCTCCGCGCGACGCCATAGACGATCCAGGCGATCAGGGAGGCGCCGATCAGGGCGAACAGCAGCGACGCCACCATCGCGCCCGCCGCCATAAAGGCGAGGAGGAAGGCGATGGCCGCACCGAGGCCGGCCGCGATCTGAAACGTTTTCAACTGCATGGGCGGGTTAACGCGCCCGCGCGGGCGGGGTTGCGGCTGCGCTTCGGGGATTATGCGTAGGCGTAAGGGCCGCCCCGCTCCAGTGCGCGTTGATAGGCCGGGCGGGTGTGGATGGCCTGCAGGAAGGCCTTCAGCTTCGGCTTGTCGGGACCGAAGGGCGCGCGGGCCGATCCGGCCTCGATCGGGAAGCTCATCATGATGTCGGCGGCCGAGAAGGCGTCGCCGGCGAACCACGGATGCCTGGTCAGTTCACCTTCCCAGTAGCCGGTGTGGGCGGCGATCTGGGGATCGATGAAACTCGCCTGGGCCTTGTTGGCGATCGCCCTGACCAGAGGCCGCACCAGACCGGGCGAGCGGGTCGGCAGGGCGGTGAACACCAGCTTGAGCAACAGCGGCGTCATCGCCGACCCCTCGGCATAGTGCAGCCAGTAGGTGAAGCGCCGCCCCGCCGCCGTCCCGGCCGTCGGCTTCAGCCCATGTCCCGGGTAGGTCGCCAGCAGATATTCGACGATGGCTCCGGTCTCGGCGACGAGGATGTCGCCGTCCTGGATGACGGGCGACTTGCCGAGCGGATGGATGGCCTTCAGTTCGGGCGGCGCGAGCATGGTGTCGGCGTTCCGCTCGTAACGCTTGACCTCATACTCCAGCCCCATCTCCTCCAGCAGCCACAGGACGCGCTGGGAGCGGGAGTTGTTCAGGTGGTGGACGATGATCATGGCGGCGCTCCCCGGCTTTTCGCCACCTTAGCGACGTTGACGCGGGGGAGGGCAAGAGGGGTCAGTGCGCCCGGCGGCTCCAGCGCTGGCGCGGATGCGATTGCCTTTGCGACTGACGCCCGCGGTTCAGGTTCGGCGTGACGCCGGTCCTGCGGCTCTGCCACAGCTCATAGGCCAGGGTCGCCAGCGCCAGCTTGCCGGCGTGGCGTCCGGCGAAGCTGCGGCCGCCTTTCGACAGCAGAAGTCCGCCGATGACGGTGGCGATGCGGGACAGAGCCATGGATCGTTCTCCTTCGATGCCGGTGGAAAACGAACGCGAACGGCGACGGTTCACGGCGATTGATCCCCTGCGCGCTTTCGCCCACACCACGGGGATGACCAAGCCCGAGCCCCGCCTGACCTCTCTCGCCCACGGCGGCGGCTGCGGCTGCAAGCTGTCGCCGGGCGTGCTCCGGGACATTCTGGCGAAGACCCCCCGGGCCGCCGCCTTCGCGAACCTCATGGTCGGGACCGAGACCAGCGACGACGCGGCCGTCTGGCGGCTGAACGACGAACAGGCGCTGGTGGCGACCACCGACTTCTTCATGCCGGTGGTCGACGACCCGTTCGACTTCGGCCGGATCGCCGCGACCAACGCCCTGTCGGACGTCTACGCCATGGGCGGAAAGCCGATCTTCGCCTTGGCTCTGGTCGGCATGCCGGTGAACGTCCTGTCGACGGAGACCATCGGGCGCATTCTGGCGGGCGGCGCGAGCGTCTGCGCCGAGGCCGGGATTCCGGTCGCGGGCGGCCATTCGATCGACAGCGTGGAGCCGATCTACGGGCTGGTGGCGTTGGGTCTGGTCCACCCGGACAGGGTCCTGACCAACAGGGGCGCGAAGGTCGGCGACGTGCTCATTCTGACCAAGCCGCTCGGGGTCGGCGTCCTCAGCGCGGCCTACAAACAGGGGCGGCTAGACGACGCCGCATACGCCGCCCTGATCGCCTCGACGACGAAGCTGAACAGCATCGGCGCGGACCTCGCCACGATGGCCGGGGTTCACGCCATGACCGACGTCACGGGTTTCGGCCTTCTGGGCCACGCGCTGGAGATGGCGCGTGGGTCGAGCGTGGGAATCCACTTCTGGAGGGACGCACCCGTCGTTCTGGAAGGCGCGATCGCGCTGGTTCAGGACGGAGTGAGAACCGGAGCATCGGTGCGAAACTGGGCCAGCTATGGCGATCAGGTCGCCCTCGGACCGGATTTCGACGACTGGCGTCGCGACCTGCTCACCGACCCGCAGACGTCCGGCGGTCTTCTGGTCGCCGTGGACCCGGAGGAGTCCGAAGACGTCATCCAGCGGATTTTCGCCGCCGGCTACGATGCATCCGCCGTCGGGCATGTGTTCGCCGGATCCGGGGTGCGCGTCGTTTGATCCGCCGCACGACCGACCTCTCCGCCGCCGCGCGCGCCGGCTATGACGCCATTATCGACGTGCGCAGCCCGTCGGAGTTCGCCGAGGATCACATTCCGGGCGCGATCAATCTGCCGGTGCTCGACGACGCCGAACGGGCCGAGGTCGGGACCATCTATGTCCAGCGCTCCAAATTCCTCGCCCGCCGGATCGGCGCGGCGAAGGTCGCCCGCAACATCGCCGCCCATCTGGACGGGGCGCTGCAGGATCGCGACGGAAGCTTCCGGCCGCTGGTCCACTGCTGGCGCGGCGGCCAGAGGTCGGGCGCCATGGTCGCGGTGATGGACCAGATCGGCTGGCCGGTGACGGTGCTGGAGGGCGGCTACCAGACCTGGCGGCGGCAGGTTCAGGCGGTGCTCTATGGCGAGCCGCGATGGTCGGCCGTCCTGCTGGACGGCGGCACGGGTTCGGGCAAGACGGCCCTGCTGGATCGGCTGGCGGCGCGCGGGGTGCAGACGCTGGACCTGGAGGCGCTGGCCGATCATCGCGGCTCCCTGTTCGGATCGACCGGCCGCCCGCAGCCGCCGCAGAAGCTGTTCGAGAGCCGCCTTCACGTCGCGCTCGAGAGCCTCGATCCGACGCGCCCTGTGGTGGTCGAGGCCGAGTCCAGCCGAGTCGGATCGCGCACGGTCCCGGCCGCGCTCTGGGCCGCCATGGGCCGGGCGCCGGTGATCGAGCTGGACGCGCCGGTCGAGGCGCGCGCGGTCTGGTCCGCCCGGGTCTATTCCGACATCGCCTCCGATGTCGCGGCGCTGGAGACGGCGCTCGGCAAACTGCCGCCGCATCATTCGAAGGCGACCGTGGCGGACTGGAAGGCGATGGCGCGCGAGGGGCGGGTGGTCGAACTGGCGGCTGCCCTGATCGCGGACCACTACGACCCCGCCTATCGCCGGATGTCGGCGCGGCGAGACCGGCCGGTGATCGCACGGGTGGCGATGGCCGAGGTGTCGGACGGAGAGTTGGAGAGGGCGGCGGATCGTGTCGTCGAAACCCTCTCCCAGCGGGAGAGGGCTTGAGCGCCCGAGAGCCGTCAGGCGATCGGACTTGCGCGAAAGGGTGAGGGGTTACGGTGGGAGGCCGGACGCACCGCAACCCCTCACCCTTCCGCCTCGCGCATCGCTATCGCTCTGCGAGCCTCAAGCCCTCTCCCGCTGGGAGAGGGTCGCGATGATCTTCTCCGCCGCCACACCCGCCCCGTCCTCGCGCATCGCCACGACGCCCAGCCGTTTCGCCGTCTCCACTGTCGTCGCGTCGCCCAGCAACCTATCCAGCGCCCCGGCCACCCGCTCCGCCCGATATCGTCCCCGCGCCAGCGTCTCTCCGCAACCCAGTCGCGCGACCCGCGCGCTGTTGTCGAACTGGTCCCCCAGATGCGGCACGACCAGCTGGGGTCGTCCTGCCCGCAGCGCCTGCTGCGTCGTCCCGACTCCGCCCTGATGCACGACCGCCGCCGCCCTCGGGAACAGGGTGGAGAACGGCGCATAGGGAACCGCGATCGCATCTCGCCCGTCCGCGACGCCAAGTTCCCCCTCCGGCCCGACCAGCAGGACCGCCCGCCTCCCGATCCGCCGCGCGGCCGTCAGGCTCTCGCGATAGAAGTCACCCGGGATGTGCACCGCGGCCGAACCCAGGGTGAAGACGACCGGCTCCGGTCCGTCGGCGAGAAACCGCTCCAGCTCGCGCGGCAGGACGGAGGCCCCGCCCGCCTCGCTGTCGTAAGCGGCGTAGCCGCTGACCGCGAACGCGGCGGGGCGTCGGGCGGGGCGATCCCGAGAAGCGGCGAGTAGAGGCCGAGCGCGAGCGGGCGATCCCTCAGCCCGTCCAGCAGCAGGTTTTCACGACGCGGCGGTAGACCGAGCCTCGCCCGGACTGCCTCGATCGGGCGGGTCCACCGCCCCATCACGGCCCGCGCCAGCCCGACCGTCGCCTGGTTGACCGCCAGCTGGATTCCGCCCGTCGCCGGCTTCATCCACGGCGTCCGGGGCAGAACGGGCGGGTCATAGGGCGAGAACACCACGGTCGGTTGCAGGGCCACCGGCAC
>CAMLNY010000090.1 GCA_946481405.1 uncultured Brevundimonas sp.
CGGATCGGCGGGTTCGGCCGTGGCGGTCTGGATCACCGACATCGCGGGAACCGATCAGGTTCTCGCGTCGCGGTTTTCGGGCGCCGCCTGGAGCACCCCCGTCATCGTGAACACGGTGGGCGAACGCGCGACCGGGCCTCGCGTGATCATGAATGGCCCGATCGCCACCGTGGTCTGGAGTCGAAGGGCGGGGTCGGACTGGATTCTACAGACGGCCAGCTCGGGCGGCGGCGCCTGGACCCCGCCCATCGACCTCTCATCCGCCGGGTTTGACGCCGAAGAGGGCCAGCTTGCAGTCGATCCCTCGGGGGTGGTGACCGTGGTCTGGCGCCAGTCTTCAGGCGGCCAGCCCAGCGTGCAGGCTTCACGTCTTTCCGGCGGCTTCTGGAGCGCTCCGATCGAACTCTCCGACAGCTTCGGCGGTCAACGCCCCCAGGTTACGGCCGACAGCAGCGGTGTGGCCACCGCCGTCTGGGAGAGTTTCGATGGCGCCAATCTGATCGTCTCGGGCGCCCGCTATTCGAGTGGAGCCTGGAGCTCGCCCGTGGCCGTCTCGGCGCCGGGGACGGATTGCTACGAACCCGGCACGGCGGTCGATGGCGGCGGCGTCGCCACGGCGATCTGGCTGCAGAACATCGGAACCGACTATGTCATCCAGACGGCGCGGTTCACCGGCGTCTCCTGGGGAGCGCCGGTCAGCTTGTCGGCGCCGTCCGACGACGCCTGCGCCCCGGACGTGGCGGCGAATTTCAGCGAAAGCACGGCGGTCTGGTACCGTTCCGACGGGACCAACAGGATCATCCAGGCCTCCCGCTTCGTCGGCGGTTCCTGGTCCGCTCCCGTCAATCTCTCCGGTGCGGGCGACGACGGAAACACCCCGCAGGTCGTGATCGACGCAAACGGCGTGTCCACCGTGATCTGGCAAAGCGGAGCCGGGCTCGGGGGACCGATCATGGCGGTTCGCTTCGATCCCCTGCTCGTGCCTGCGCCCGTGCCGCTGATGGATGATCTGGCGAAGCTGGCCTTCGTGCTTCTGCTGGCGGGCGGCGCTCTCCTGATCCTGCAGCGCCGTCGCGACGGTCTGTCGTTCACGAATAGATGACCGATCGAACACCGGCATAGCTTGCGCCGGGCGTTCGACTCTGGGAGGTGTTTCGGAACCACTCCCGGACACCGATCGGCACGGAGTCTCAAGGATGAGCCAGGCGACGCCTGAAAAGCAGCTGAACTTCCTGGAAGCCCTCGCGCGGGACGTGGCCATGGTGCTGAAGTCGCTCGGCGGTTGGGCGCATCAGGACACGGTCATTGACTGTGTGGCGGCGCTCAGGCGGACGCGGGGCGAGCCGGTCACCCAGGATCTGCGTCAGGCCATCGTTCAGGCCTTCGAGGCGTTTTCGGAATGGTTCACCCGGCCCTTCGGCGACGGGTCGAAACGGTGGGCGCTGATCGCGGACCCGACCTGAGGACTGCCCCGCCCGCGACGCGGACGGGGCTCCATCTCAAGCTCTTTCAGAAGCGACGGACGTAGCTGAGGCCATAGGTGTCGGCTTCGCCTGCATCGTCACGGAAGTCACGGCGGGTCCAGTCGGCGCGCAAGCCGTTTTGCGCGTCGAAGAAGTAGTTGCCGCCCAGACCGTAGTTGAAGCTCTCGCCGTCTTCCTCGGCCGAGACGCCGGCGGCGCTGGCCTTGATACTGGTGGTGCCGTATCCGAGGCGGCCGAACAGCTCGAGGTTCGGCGTCACCGGCAGGACGCCCACGCCATAGACGGCGGCGTCATACTCGTGCTCGACCTTGGCGGTCGTGGCGCCGATCGCGACATCGTCGTCCCGCACGCCGAACGAGCCCTCACCCTCGATGGCGAAGTTCGGCGACAGGCGGGCGCCCACGCGGCCGGTGATCGCGCCCAGGTCGGCGCCGTCGGCGTCAAGAGCCGTATAGCCGCCCGTACCGTACCACTGGGGGTTCGAGACAGTCTGGGCCATGGCGGGCATGGCGAACAGTGAAATGGCGGCGGTCGCGAGAAGAAGGTTACGCATATTTCTATAACTCCTAGATGCGAGGTCGATGACCTCGGCCCCATCAAGCGAGTGCTCAAGTATGTAGTCCGTCCGGTCGTTCCATGGCCGAACGATTACAGAATGGAAACTGTGCGCAGCGAAGCACAGACGGCGTTATACTGGCCGACTTGTCGCCTTATTCGATCGTTGACAGCAGGGTCGCCGCCATACTGTTTAACGGCGTGGGGATGCGGTGCCGGGCGCCGAGGCGGGCGATGACGCCGTTGCGGGCGTCCCACTCCATGCGCCGACCCGCCAGCCGGTCGCCAAGAAGGGAGTTCACCGAATCGGCCGGCGAGCTCTCGGTGCGCTCCACAACCCAGTCGGGAATGTGGTCGCCCAGATCGGCGCCGACGGATCGGCCGACGCGCACGCATTCCCACACCATCGCCCGCATCAGGTCGGCGACGCCGGCCTTGCGCACCACACCGCCCGGCTGCTGCGTCAGGGCGTTGACCGCCCCCACGCAGTTCAGGCTGAGCTTGGTCCAGGCGACGGTGGTGAAGTCGTCCGTCGTCGAAGCGGCGATGACGCTTTCGGTGAACAGGGCGACGAAGGCCTCGCCCGCCTCTCCGGCCGGAACGGTGACCGTGCCGTCGCGGCGGTGCTGGATGCGGCCGGGCGCCGAGCGTTCGGCCGGAATGTCCACGACCACCGGGACGATTCGCTCGGGCGAAACGAAGGGGGTGAAGCGTTCGACGTGCTCGACCCCGTTCTGCAGCACCGCGACATGGGTGTCGTGACCGACCAGTGGGGCCAACCACGTCGAGGCGGCGGCGACGTCGTAGGCCTTGGTCGCCACCAGCACCCAGTCGACCGGCGCCGTGATTTGCGACGGATCGGTGACGATGCGTGGTTCGGCCTGGACCAGGCGGCCATCGGGCGCCTCGACCACCAGACGGTCCAGCGAGGTGCGGGCGCAAAGCGTCACCGATTCGACCCGCGGACTGTGCGACAGCCAGGCGGCGATCGTCCCGCCGATGGCGCCGGGGCCGACGACGGCGATGGACAGCTTTGCGGGAGAGGTCATGGGGCGGACTTAGGCCCTGCCCCGCCGCCCCGCAACGCGATCAGCGATCCTTTTCGCGCGCCTCGCCGCCCCGGCTCACCAGCGCCGCCTGCGCCGCCGCCAGACGGGCGATCGGCACGCGATAGGGCGAGCAGCTGACGTAGGTCAGGCCCACTTCCTCGCAGAAGGCGATCGAGGCGGGATCGCCGCCGTGCTCGCCGCAAATGCCCATCTTGATGTCGACGCGCACCGCCCCGCCCCGCTCCTTGGCGATGCGGATCAGGTCGCCGACGCCGTCCTGATCGAGGCGAACGAAGGGATCGGTCTCGAAGATGCCCTTGTCCATATAGGCCTGCAGGAAGCGGCCCGAATCGTCGCGGCTGATGCCGAACGTCGTCTGGGTCAGGTCGTTGGTGCCGAAGGAGAAGAACTCCGCATGCTCGGCCAGATCGCCCGCCCGCAGCGCGGCGCGCGGCAGTTCGATCATGGTGCCGACGAGGTATTCCACGCTGTCCCCGGCCTTCTCGAACACGGCCTTTGCGGTTCGGTCGGTCAGCTCGCGGAGGTATTTCATCTCCAGACCGAGGGCGACAAGCGGGTGCATGATCTCGGGGATCGGGGCGGTGCCGGTCGTCTTCTTCACCTCCAGCGCGGCTTCCAGAACCGCGCGGACCTGCATCTCGTAGATCTCGGGATAGGCGACGCCGAGGCGGCAGCCGCGGTGGCCCAGCATCGGGTTGGTCTCGTGCAGCTCACGGGCGCGGCGCTTCAGCTTGGCCGCGTCGATGCCGGAGGCCGAAGCCAGGGCGTCGATGTCCTCGTCCGTATGCGGGATGAACTCGTGCAGTGGCGGGTCCAGCAGGCGCACCGTGACCGGCAGGCCGGCCATGATGGTGAACAGCTCGACGAAGTCCGACTTCTGGAACGGCTCGATCTTGTCCAGCGCCGTGCGGCGGCCGGCTTCGTCATCGGCCAGGATCATCTCGCGCACGGCGGCGATCCGGGTGTCGTCGAAGAACATGTGCTCGGTCCGGCACAGGCCGATGCCCTCGGCGCCGAATCCGCGCGCGGTGCGGGCGTCCAGAGGAGTCTCGGCGTTGGCGCGGACCTTCAGGCGACGCACGCCGTCGGCCCAGCCCATCAGGGTCTGGAAGTCGCCCGTCAGCTCCGGCTCGATCATCGGCACGGCGCCGTCCAGCACCTCGCCCTTTGAGCCGTCAATGGTGATGACCTCGCCGGCCTTGAAGGTGCGGCCGCGCGCGGTGAACGTCTGGGCGTGCTCGTCGATGTGGATCTCGCCGGCGCCGGAGACGCAGGGGCGGCCCATGCCGCGCGCCACCACGGCCGCGTGGCTGGTCATGCCGCCGCGCGCCGTGACGATGCCGCGCGCTGCGTGCATGCCGTGGATGTCCTCTGGGCTGGTCTCCTCGCGGACCAGGATCACCGCGTCGCCGAGCTGGTTCAGCCGTTCGGCCTCGTCGGCGTCGAAACAGATCTTGCCCGTCGCCGCGCCCGGAGACGCGGGCAAGCCGGCGGCCACGACGTTGCGGGTCGCATTAGGGTCAAGCGTCGGGTGCAGCAGTTGGTCGAGCGCCGAGGGCTCGACGCGGCTGATGGCCTCTTCTTGGGTGATGACACCCTCTGCGGCCAGATCGACGGCCACCTTCAGCGCCGACTTGGCGGTGCGCTTGCCGTTGCGGGTCTGGAGCATCCAGAGCCGACCCTGTTCGACCGTGAACTCGATGTCCTGCATGTCGCGATAGTGGCGCTCCAGCGTGCCGACCACGTCGACGAACTGGGCGAACACCTCGGGCATGGCCTCTTCCATCGAGGGGGCGGTCTCGCCCATCTCCTCGCGGCCCGCCTTCGTCAGGGACTGGGGCGTGCGGATGCCGGCGACGACGTCTTCCCCTTGCGCGTTGATCAGGAACTCGCCGTACAGCCTGGCCTCGCCCGTCGACGGATTGCGGGTGAAGGCGACGCCCGTGGCCGAGGTCTCGCCCATATTGCCGAACACCATCGACTGGATGTTCACGGCCGTGCCCCAGCTCTCGGGGATGTCGTGCATACGGCGATAGAATTTCGCCCGGTCGTTCATCCAGCTGGCGAAGACGGCCGAGACGGCGCCCCACAGCTGCTCATTCGGGTCCTGCGGGAAGGGTCGGCCCAGCTCGCGCTCGACGACGGTCTTGTATTCTGCGACGACCTTTTCCCAGTCGGAGGCCGAGAGGTCCGTGTCGACGGTGACGCCCAGACGGTCCTTGTGGTCGTCGAGGACCTCTTCGAAGTCGTCGTGCGACAGGCCCAGCACCACGTTGGAATACATGGTGATGAAGCGGCGGTAGCTGTCGAAGGCGAAGCGGCGATCGCCCGACAGTTTGGCCAACCCCTCGACCGTCTCGTCGTTGAGGCCGAGGTTCAGGACGGTGTCCATCATGCCCGGCATGGAGGCGCGAGCGCCCGAGCGGACCGAGACCAGAAGGGGATTGGCCGAATCGCCGAAGGTCTTGCCGACGATGCCCTCGACGGTCTTCAGCCCGGCGGCGACCTGTTCGGCGAGGTCGGCGGGGTACTGGTTGCCGTTCGAGAAATAGTGGACGCAGGCCTCGGTGGTGACGGTGAAGCCGGGCGGGACGGGCAGGCCCAGTTTGGCCATCTCGGCGAGGTTCGCGCCCTTGCCGCCCAGCAGGTTCTTCATCGACGCATCGCCGTCGGCCGAACCGCCGCCGAAGCCGTACACCCACTCAGTCATACGTAGTCCCCTGAAGCCGTGTCGTGACCGGCGGGTTGGCCCCGCTCGCGTGCGAACCTGACTACATTGCTGCGGCCGCGAAGGCGAGGCCGGGGTGAAACAATGGGTGATGGGATGTTTCAGACACCGGTTCCCTTCTCCCCTTGCGGGAGAAGGTGGCGGGCGA
>CAMLNY010000091.1 GCA_946481405.1 uncultured Brevundimonas sp.
CTTCGAGGCCAAACGTCCGCTGGAGATCGTCGAGGTCGATCTGGAGGGGCCGCGCGCCGGAGAGGTGCTGATCGAGATCAAGGCGACGGGCATCTGTCACACCGACGCCTATACGCTGGACGGTCTGGACAGTGAGGGCATCTTCCCGAGCATCCTGGGTCACGAGGGCGCGGGCGTCGTCGTCGAGGTCGGGGCGGGCGTGACGAGCGTCGCGGTCGGCGATCACGTCATCCCGCTGTACACGCCGGAATGCCGCCAGTGTAAGTCGTGCCTCAGCCGCAAGACCAACCTCTGCACCGCGATCCGCGCGACGCAAGGGCAGGGGCTGATGCCTTCTCGAACTACACCGTCCTGCCCGAGATCGCGGTGGCGAAGATCCGCGAGGACGCGCCGTTCGACAAGGCCTGCTACGTCGGCTGCGGCGTGACGACGGGCGTTGGCGCCGTGGTCAACACGGCGAAGGTCGAGCCGGGGGCCAACTGCGTCGTCTTCGGCCTGGGCGGCATCGGTCTGAACGTCATCCAGGGGCTGAAGATGGTCGGGGCCGACATGATCGTCGGCGTCGACATCAACGGCGACAAGGAGGACTGGGGCCGTCGCTTCGGCATGACCCATTTCGTGAACCCGAAGACCGTGTCGGACGTCGTCGCCCATCTGGTCGAACTGACCGGCGGCGGGGCGGACTATACCTTCGACTGCACCGGCAACACGGTGGTCATGCGTCAGGCGCTCGAGGCCTGCCATCGCGGGTGGGGCGAGAGCATCGTTATCGGCGTGGCCGAGGCGGGCAAGGAGATCGCCACCCGCCCGTTCCAGCTGGTCACCGGCCGGGTCTGGCGCGGCTCAGCCTTCGGCGGCGCGCGCGGCCGGACGGATGCGCCCAAGATCGTCGACTGGTACATGGACGGGAAGATCGAGATCGACCCGATGATCACCCACACCCTGCCGCTTGAACGCATCAACGAGGCCTTCGACCTGATGCACGAAGGCAAGAGCATTCGCAGCGTCGTGGTGTTCTAGAGTTCAACAAAAAGAGGGAGCAAACGCATGTTCACGCACCTGACCGTGGGGGCCAACGACGTCGAGGCGTCGCGGAAATTCTATGATGCGGCGCTGGGCGCGCTGGGCATCCCGGCCTCGCAGGGCCCGGATCCCAAGGGCCGCTACTGGTGGCGGACGGATCGCGGCGCCTTCGCCATCGGCAAGCCGATCGACGGCGAGCCCGCCTGCCACGCCAACGGCGGCACCATCGGTTTTGCGGCCAAGGATCCGGCGATGGTGCAGGCCTTCCACGACGCGGGCGTCGCGGCAGGCGGCACGGCGATCGAGGATCCGCCCGGCGAGCGCACGGGCGCGTTCGGGGTGCTGAACCTGGCCTATCTGCGCGATCCGTCGGGCAACAAGATCTGCGCCGTGCATCGCGTCGGCTGATGGAGGTTCTGAAGACCCACGCCGTCCACGGCGGGACGCTGCAGTACCTCCGGCACGACAGCGTCTCGACCGGCACGCCCATGACCCTGTCGGTCTTCACGCCCCCGGGCGAGGGGCCGTTTCCGGTGCTGGTCTGGCTGTCCGGCCTGACCTGCACCGAGGACAATTTCACCACCAAGGCCGGCGCCTATGGCGCTGCCGCCGAGCATGGCGTCATCATCGTCGCGCCCGACACCTCGCCCCGCGGGGAGGGCGTCCCCGACGACGCGGCCTATGATCTGGGGCAAGGCGCGGGCTTCTATGTCGATGCGTCCGAGCCGCCCTGGGCGTCGCACTTCCGCATGGAGACCTATGTCGTCGAGGAGCTGATCGGCCTGATCGACGAGGCGTTGCCGACGACGAAGACCCGGTCGATCAGCGGCCATTCCATGGGCGGTCACGGCGCCCTTACGCTGGCGTTGCGTCATCCGGACCTGTTCCGCTCTGTCTCGGCCTTCGCCCCGATCAGCTCGCCGACCCGGTGCGCTTGGGGAGAGAAGGCCTTCACAGCCTACCTCGGCGAGGACCGCGCTGAATGGGCGAAGCACGACGCCGCCCTACTGATTGAAAGTGGCGCGGCGCGCGGTCGGTTCGACGACATTCTGGTGGATCAGGGCGACACCGACGGCTTCCTGGTCGACCAGCTCAAGCCTGAACTGCTGACGGCGGCCGCCGCCTCGGCGGGGCAAAAACTGACACTGCGGATGCAGCCCGGCTACGACCACTCCTACTTCTTCATGGCCAGCTTCATCGCCGACCATGTCGCCTTCCACGCCGAAAGGCTGAACCGATGAGCGACGACGCCGTCTACGACGACCTGTTCGCCGCCCTTTGCAACGAGCTGGGTCACTGTCTGCACGACAAGGGCCAGAAGCGGGTCATCGCGGCCCTGTCGTCCGGCCTCGATGCGGCGGTGCAGGTGGTGCTTGAAGCCGACGGCGTCGACTTCCTCAACGCCCCCGGCAGCCACAAGCGCGCGGTGCGCGACTGCCTGAAAGCCAACCTGCCCGCGAGCAAGGTCTAGAAGGGAAAGGCCGGCCCGCCGCCCGCGCACAGCCGTTCCTCGACCCGCTGGTGGACCCGCGAGCGCAACGCGCGACGGTTGCGCAGGGTGTCGTGCAGGGCGTCGGCGACGCACAGGATCTGTTCGTCGGCCATGAACTCCGCGGCGTCGAGCAACTCGTGGCAGAGGGCGTCGAGCGTGTGCTGACTCAGTTTCGGCGGGGCGTAGGCGAACGACTGTCCCATGGGTGACCTCTCTTCACGTCCTGCAACCCTGAATGGAGAGCGCCCTGTGGATGTTCCCGGCCATCGTGCCTAACGAAACCTTGTCGGAACGAAATCGTCGATTCCGGCTTGGCTTCCGCGACGGGACGCATATCTGCAGAGCCTCATCGAAACCCCTTGGAAGGAGCCTCCCATGGCCTTCACCTTGCCGCCGCTGCCGTACGCCTATGACGCGCTGGAGCCCGCCATCGACAAGGAGACGATGACCTTCCACCACGACAAGCACCACCAGGCCTATGTCGACAACCTGAACAAGGCCGTCGACGCCGACGCCTCACTGCAGGACAGGTCGCTGGAAGAGCTGTTCGCCTCGATCTCGACGGCGCCCAAGGCCGTGCGCAACAACGGCGGCGGTCACTGGAACCACGCCCTGTTCTGGGAACTGCTGACCCCGGCCGGTCAGGGCGGCGAGCCCTCGGCGGAACTGGCGGCCGCGATCGACCGCGATCTGGGCGGCCTCGAGAAGTTCAAGGAAGACTTCAACGCCGCCGGCGCCGGCCAGTTCGGCTCGGGCTGGGCCTGGCTGATCGTCCAGGACGGCAAGCTGAAGGTCACCTCGACGCCGAACCAGGACAACCCGCTGATGGACGTGGCCGAGCAGAAGGGCGCCGTCGTCCTGGGCGCCGACGTCTGGGAACACGCCTACTACCTGAAATACCAGAACCGTCGTCCGGATTACCTCAAGGCCTTCTGGACCGTGGTGAACTGGAACAAGGCCAACGAACTCTACGCCGCCGCCACGGCCTGACGCGGCGCCTCTGCAACAGGCGGCGGGTCGTGAACAGGCTTCACGGTTCGCCGTCTGGCGGCGGACGGTCGGCGACCTATCTGAGCGAAGCCGTTCGTTTCCCGAGGATGCCCATGACCGCCCAGTTCAAGCTCGCCGCCGCCCTGCTCCTGTCCGGCATGATCGTCGCCGGATGTCAGCGTCCCGCCGACAAGGCCGAGGCGCCCGCCGCCCCGGCGGTCCAGCCGACCGCCAGCGCCGACGTCTTCCCCTTCACCATCGGGGCGCTTCAGGCGACGGCCCTGAGGGACGGCGAACTGACCCTTGAAAACGTCGCGGGCCAGAGCCCGTGGAGCGACACCTCCGGCGTCGCCGACGCCCTGCGCGCCACCGGCGATCCAAAGATTCATCTGTCCCTCCAGCCGTTGCTGGTGCGCGGCGACGACAAGGTCGTGCTGATCGACACCGGTGCGGGCGGCCAGATGGGCACCGGGAACAAGCTGCCCGCCTCGCTGGCCGCCGCCGGGGTCCAGCCGGGGCAGGTCACCGACATCCTGATTTCCCACGGCCACGGCGACCACGTCGGCGGTCTGGTGCGGAACGGCGCGCTGGCCTTCCCCAATGCCGCGATCCGCATGAGCGCCGCCGATCCCGGTCATCACGCCCAGGGTCGAGACCTTCGAGCCGGGCGCACAGGTCACGCCGTCGATCACGGCCATCGCCCTGCAAGGGCACACGCCCGGCCACACCGGCTATGAGATCGTCTCGGGCCAGGACCGGCTCCTCTATTTCGGCGACGCCCTGCACAGCTCGGTGATCTCCGTCGAGCGGCCCGAGTTCGTGAACCAGTGGGACTATGACTCCGATGCGGCTGTCGCGACGCGTCTGGCCCTGCTGGGTCGTGGGGCGACGCAGAGCCTTCGCACCTACGGCGCCCACTTCCCCTTCCCGGGACTGGGGACCTTCCGGCGTCAGGCGGATGGTTTCGTCTGGAACCCGGAGCCCATTGCCCGACCCTGAAGCCCGTCAGGTCCGGACACTGGACCGCGTGGGCGCGAGGGGTAAGGATCGACCATGGTCCACGCCCTCGCCCTCATGCTGCTGTCTCTCGCGCCCCGGGAATGCGGGACGCCGGCGACGCAGGGACACATCGACAGGGCCGCCTATGAGGTGACCCGCACCGCCGTTCTGGCCGATGCGAACGGTCGGGCGCCCGACCCCGACCGCTTCCGGACCCGCGAGGGCGTTTCGATCCCGGCCCGGAAGCTGGCGCGCCTCCCGCAGGGCTGGCTGGCCGGTCCGGGCCCGGTCGACCCCGAGTCCGTCGGTATCTGGAGCCTGAACCGAAGCGGTCTCGACGCGGACGTCATGCTGGTCCGGATCGGGGAAGGCGAGACGGCGCGATCCCGCCGGGTCCACCTGTACTGCCAGTCCGGCCAGTGGAACATCACCTTCGTCGTGCGGCATCCCGAAGGCGACGATCTGGACGATCTGCTGGCGCGTTGACGCTTCGGTAACCCTGCCTGTTGCGGGCAAGGTTAACTCCCGTCGCCTAAGGGCAAGCGCAGTATCGATCCGCCTGGGGCCGGAATTTGCGCGTTCTCGACTGTCTGACACAGGACCATAACCTGCTGCTCGTGGGCCTCGCCGCGCTGATCTGCGTGGCCGGATCGGTGGTGATGAGCCGCCTGTTCGCGCGCACCCGTCGCGGCGCGGCCAGCGATCGCCTGCCGTGGATCTTCCTGGGCGCCGTGGCCGGGGGCGCGACCATCTGGTGCACCCACTTCGTCGCCATGCTGGCGTACAAGCCGGGCGTCGAGATCGCCTACGCCCCGATGCTGACCGGCGTGTCCCTGCTGGTGGCCATGGTCGGCTGCGGCGTCGCCATCGGCCTGGGCTCCATGCGCAAGACCTGGGCTCCCGCACTGGGCGGCGCCAGCTTCGGTCTGGGCGTCGCGGCGATGCACTACACGGGCATGGCGGCCTTCACGGCCGAGGCCTTCGTCCACTGGGACACCAACTATGTCGCCACCTCGGTGATCGCGGCCGTGGCCGGCGGGGCCGTGGCCTTCAGCGTCGGCGCGACCCCGACCCTGCGCCACCGCACCCTCCTGACCGCGCTTGTACTGGTCCTGACCATCGTCGCCCTGCACTTCACCGGCATGGGGGCCATGACGGTTCTGCCGCTGGCGCCGTCGGAGAACGCCTGGACCCTGACCGAGGCAGAGACCCTGCTGGCTCTGGGCGTCTCCGTAGTCGGCTTCCTGATCCTCGGCACGGCCGTCGCCAGCTATGCGCTGGAGGAACAGTCCGAGCGCCAGTCGAAGAAGAGCCTCGCCAGCCTGATCGAGGGCAGCGTCGACGGCATGCTGGTCGAGGCCGACGGCCGGATCGTCATGGCCAACCACGCCTTCGCCGCCCTGTGTGGACTGGACGACGCCGATATCGTCGGCCGCCCGGTCGCGGAATGGCTGGAGGACGTCGAGAC
>CAMLNY010000092.1 GCA_946481405.1 uncultured Brevundimonas sp.
CCTTGACCAGACCGGCCTTCATCAGCGGCAGGACCGATTTCACATAGATGCGGGTCGGCTCCATCAGGGCCTGGGCCAGGGTGCGGTCGCGGGCGAAGGGGGCGTCGTCGCCCCAGGCCAGACCCGACCGTTCCACCACCTTGCGGATCAGGGAATAGCCGTTGGAGTGGGGGCCGGACGACGCGAGGCCGATGATCAGGTCGCCGGTGTTCTGAAGGTCCAGACGGGGCAGGGCGTGGCCGCGCTCCACGGCGCCGAGCGAGAAGCCGGCCAGATCGTAGTCGCCGCCCGCATACATGCCCGGCATTTCCGCCGTCTCGCCGCCGACGAGCGCCGCGCCCGCCTGACGGCAGCCTTCGGCGATGCCCGAGACCACGCGACGAGCCGCGTCGATCTCGAGCTTGCCGGTGGCGTAGTAGTCGAGGAACAGCAGGGGCTCGGCGCCCTGGGCCAGCAGGTCGTTGACGCACATGGCGACCAGATCGACGCCGACGCCGTCATGACGGCCCGTCTCGATGGCGATCTTCAGCTTGGTGCCGACGCCGTCCGTGGTCGAGACGATCAGGGGGTCGACGAAACCGGCGGCCTTCAGGTCGAACAGGGCGCCGAAACCGCCCAAGGCCGGCTCCGAACCCGGCCGCGCCGTGGACTTCGCCAGAGGTTTGATGTGCTCGACCAGCATGTCGCCGGCGTCGATGTCCACGCCGGCATCGGCGTAGGTCAGGCCGTTCGGCAGCGGGTTTTGGGGGTCGCTCATCGCAAACAGGCCTGAATCGGTGCGGAAAAAAGGCCGTGCCTCTTGCCACGACCGCGTCGCGGGGGGCTATAGCATCGGAATGACGCCGATCACCACCAATGACGCGCTGCTTCAGTTCTGCGCGGCCGTCGCCCAAGCCGAGTTTATCGCCGTGGACACCGAGTTCATGCGCGAGACCACCTACTGGCCGAAGCTGTGCCTGATCCAGGCGGCCACGCCGGATCACGAGGCGATCATCGATCCGCAGGCCGAGGGGCTGAATCTGGAGCCTTTCCTCGACATCCTGCGCGATCCGAGGATCGTGAAGGTCTTCCACGCCGCGCGTCAGGACACCGAAATCTTCGTCAAGCTGGGCGCCATGCCCAAGCCCATGTTCGACACCCAGGTGGCCGCCATGGCCGCCGGGTTCGGCGATCAGGTCGCCTATGATTCGCTGGTGCGTCAGATGCTGCGCATCGATCTGGACAAGGGCAGCCGGTTCACCGACTGGTCGCGCCGCCCGCTGTCCGACGCGCAGCTGACCTATGCGATCGGCGACGTGACCCATCTGGCCGCCCTCTATCCGAAGCTGCGCGACCGGTTGGCCAAGGAAGGCCGTCTGGACTGGGTCATGACGGAGATGGAGGATCTGGTCGATCCCGACCTCTATGACACCGATCCCGAGCGTGCGTGGAAGCGGCTGAAGCCCAAGAAGTACAACGCCCGATATCTGGCCGCCTTCAAGGCGACCGCCGTCTGGCGCGAGCGCGCCGCGCAGGAGCGCGATCAGCCGCGTGGCCGCATCCTGAAGGACGAGGCGATCGACGAGATCGCGACCCAGGCCCCGACGGATGTCGAGGCCTTCAACCGCCTGCGTTCGGTGCCCAAGGGCTTCGGCGGCTCGCGGCTGGGCCTGGAGCTGACCGAGGAACTGAAGCGGGTCATGGCCGACCCGGAAGCCCATGCGCCCAGAATGGACCGCCCGGCCCACAACCAGCCGGCGCCGCCGTCGGTGGTCGAGCTGCTGAAGGTCCTGCTGAAGGCCAAGAGCGACAATGCGGGCGTGGCGTCCAAGCTGATCGCCAATGTCGCCGACCTCGAAAAGATCGCCATCGACGACAACGCCAACGTCGACGCCCTGACCGGCTGGCGCCGTCAGCTCTTCGGCGAGGACGCGCTGAAGCTCAAGCGCGGCGAGATTGCGCTTGTCCTGAATGGATCCCGGGTCGAGGTCGTCGAGATCGAGTAGGCGTCAGCCCGGTTTCGCCGGCTGCCACAGCTCGATGGGGTTGCCCTCGGGGTCGTGGATGCGGGCGAACTGGCCGACCTCAGGCATGGTGTCCCATTCGGCTTTGGTGATCACCTCGATCCCGGCAGCCGTCAGGCTGGCCTTCAGCCCGTCCAGATCGTCGACGCGCAGGTTCATCATCCACGACTTGTCGGCGGCGAAATAGTCGGTGTCCGCCTTGAACGGCGAGAAGACGGTCGGTCCCGCCTGCTGATCCCAGACGTAGACGCCCGGAGGGGCGCCGACCCCGAGGTGTTCCAGATACCAGGCCGCGAGGGCTTGAGGATCTTTGGCGCGGAAGAAGAACCCGCCGATTCCGGTGACAGCCATGATCGCCTCCCTGTTGCGGGTGGAGGATGCGGCGGATCGCGTCAGATTTCCAGTTTCAGCCCCATGGCTTCGGCGAGAGCCTTGGCGCGTCTGCGCGTCTGTTCGCCCAGCAGGACGTCGGCATAGCCCGGGGAGGCGGTCAGCTTCAGGGCGCCGCCCTTCACGGTGACCGAGGCGTTGGCCAGCAACTGGGGCGAACGGCCCGACAGGTCGCAGCCCAGGCGCATCGCCAGCCCGAGGGCGCGGGCGCTGACGCGGGCGTCGGGGCTCAGCAGGCGGTCGGCGGCCCCGGGCGCCGGGGTGGAGCTTCCGCCGCCATAGCGGGCGTTCAGGGCGCAGGCCAGCCAGACCCGCTCGGGATGCGTCTGGCCGGGAATGGGGGCGCGCAGGACCTGATCGAAGACCAGTTCCAGCCGGTGATCGGGGTGCAACCGCGCCCCGAGGTCGGCGAGGCGGCAGGCGGCGGCGGCGAGGACGGCGTCCCGCTTCTTGCCGAAGGCCTCGGGCAGGGCCGCGATGACGTCGCCGAGCCAGGCGTTCAGGGCCGCCGGCATGGACGGGGAGATCCCCTGACGCGCGCCCAGCGCCGCCGCGCCCGCGATCAGGGGATCGGCCGGGGCCTCGTCCTGATCCAGCGATTCGTAGAGCAGTCCCTCGCGCAGGCCCCAGGCGGAGAAGGTGATGGTCTTGAGGCCCAGCGCCTCGATCAGCCCCTCCAGCACGAGGGCGGCGTAGGGGAGGGTCTCGGCCCGGCGTTTCGACACGCCCGGCAGGCGGTCCAGCGAGGCCCGCGACTGCTGCGCCACCAGACGCGCCACGCCGCGCGCCTCGTCGGCGCTCATGGAATACTGGTGGACGATGTGCAGCGGATAGTCGCTCATTTCCATGTGCAACTGGGCCAGCGAGCGCCAGCCGCCGCCTACGGCGTGCAGCTCGGCGCTGGAGAAGCGCCTGGCGGCGGGCTTCAGCCGCTCGGCGATCGCGGCGCGCAGACGGGCCGGGTCGAATCCCTTGGGATCGGCGAGGCTGAACGGGCCGAGGGGGAGGGTGATGCCCGGCGTGGCGGCGCCGTCGCCGACCTTGATGAGTTCGAGGCTCGACCCGCCCATGTCGGCGGCGACGCCGGTGGAGCGGGGTTCGCCGGCCAGAACGCCGAGGGCGGCGTATTTCGCCTCCTCCTCGCCGGTCAGGACCCGGACCTTCAGCCCGGTAGCGGCGGCGACGCGGTCGCAGAATTCGGGTCCGTCCTCAGCCTCGCGCACGGCGGCGGTGGCGGCGACGAAGGTGTAGGCGGGGCGCACCCCCTCCAGCACGGCGGCGAAACGGCGCAGGGTGGTCATGGCCATCTCGACGCCCTCAGGCGACAGGCGGCGCGTCGCGGGCAGGTCGCGGCCGAGACCGGCCAGGACCTTCTCGTTGAACACGGTCCAGATGGCGCGGCCTTCGAGCCGGTAGAGCACCATGCGGACGGAGTTCGAGCCGATGTCGATGACCGCCGCTTCGCGCGGCGTGGCGTGGAGCTCGTTCACTTGGCGGGCCGCTCGTATCGCAGGCGACCCGGGAGGGTCTTCACCTTGCGCCCCCGGCCCGAGAGGCTGGGGTTGGTCATGAAATACTGGTGGGCGGAGAAGGGCCGGTTCGGATCGGCGGGCGTGACGCGCGTGTAGGCGCCGTCCGCGCTAAGGGTCCAGCTCTGGGCGTCGTCCTTCAGATTGGCGACCATGATCTGGTCCAGCACCTGATCGTGGACCGTGGCGTTGAAAACGGGTGTCATGATCTCGACCCGGCGATCCAGATTGCGGGTCATCCAGTCGGCGGAGGAGATGAACACCTTTGCCCGGTCGTGCGGCAGGTCCTTGCCGTTGGCGAAGCAGATGATGCGGCTGTGTTCCAGGAAGCGGCCGACGATCGACTTGACCCGGATGTTCTCCGACAGGCCCGGCACGCCGGGCCGAAGGCAGCAGATGCCGCGGACGACCAACTCGATCCGCACGCCCCACTGGGAGGCGCGGTAGAGGGCGTCGATGATCTCGGGATCGACAAGGGCGTTGAGCTTGACCCAGATGGCCGCCGGCTTGCCCTTGGCCGCCGCCGACATCTCCTTGCCGATCAGCTCGATCAGGGTCGGCTTCATGTTGAGAGGCGAGACGACCAGCGCCTCCAGATCCTCGGGCTGGGCGTAGCCGGTGATGTAGTTGAACACGCGCGACGCATCGCGACCCAGCACTGGGTCGGAGCTGAACAGGCTGAGGTCGGTGTAAACCTTGGCCGTGATCGGGTGATAGTTGCCGGTGCCGAAGTGGCAGTAGGTCTTGAGCGCATCGCCCTCGCGGCGGACGACGACGCTGAGCTTGGCGTGGGTCTTGTATTCGACGAAGCCGAAGACGACGTGGACGCCGGCCCGCTCCATGGCGCGAGCCCAGCGCAGATTGGCCTCCTCGTCGAAACGGGCCTTGATCTCGACCAGGGCGACGACGTTCTTGCCGTTCTCGGCCGCCTCGATCAGGGCCGCGACGATCGGACTGTCCTTGGAGGTGCGGTAAAGGGTCTGTTTGATGGCGATGACGTTGGGGTCCCGCGCCGCCTGACGCAGGAACTGCACCACCACGTCGAAGCTCTCGAACGGGTGGTGGACCAGGATGTCCTTCTCGCGGATCGCCGCGAAGCAGTCGCCGCCATGGTCCCGCACCCGCTCCGGATAGCGCGGCTCATAGCCCGGGAACTTCAGGTCCGGATGGCCCGGGGGGATCAGTTCCGACAGCTGGGCGAGACCCAGCATGCCGTCGATCATGACGACGTCCTGGGGCGCGGCTTCCAGCTCGCCGACGATGAAGTCGCGCAGATCGTCGGGCATGCCGGCCTCGATCTTCACGCGCACGACCGAGCCCAGACGACGCTGTTTCAGCGCCTCCTCGAACTCCAGCACCAGATCCTCGGCCTCTTCCTCGATCTCGATGTCGGAATCGCGGATCAGGCGCAGCACGCCCTTCTCCAGAACCTCGTGCCCGGGGAAGAGGTGCTCGATGAACATCAGGAGCACGTTTTCCAGCGTCACGAAGCGGCGGCGCCCCTTCACCGACCGTCCGTCGCCGGTCAGCTCCCAGAAGCGCCGCACCTGGGTCGGCACGGGGACGAGGGCGTAGAGGGTCTTGTTGTCCCGGTTCCGGCGCAGCTTCAGCGCCAGCGAGAAGCCGAGGTTGGGCAGGAAGGGGAAGGGGTGGGCCGGATCGATGGCCAAGGGCGTCAGGACGGCGAAGAGCTGGTTCAGGAACTCGGGTTCGAGCCGTTCCTTGTCGGTCTTGGTGATCTTCGAGGTGTGAACGACCTCGATGCCGGCCCCGACCAGTTCCTTCCTCAGCTGACGCCAGCGCTCCTGCTGTTCGGCCATCAGCTCGCCGGCGGCGACATTGACCTTTTCCAGCTGTTCGGCGGCGGTCAGGCCGTCGGCGGACAGGACCCGCAGCGGGACCTGCAGCTTGATGTCGCGGCCGACCACTTCGCCGGAGCCGGCGTCGATGATCGGCTGCGCATGACCGTGAGCCGCGGCGGCCAGTGTCGACGGGTCGAGGCCCTCGAGCTGTAGACCCTGGGTGCCGACAGGCCGCAGCACCGGG
>CAMLNY010000093.1 GCA_946481405.1 uncultured Brevundimonas sp.
ACATCCATGACCGCAAGCAGAAGGAAGACGAGATTGCGCAGATCAACCAGCAGCGGACGGGCCATGATGCCCTTCAGACGGGGCAGGTCGAGGGCGCGGAACTGGTCCCATTCGGTCAGGATGACCAGGGCCTCGGCGCCCTCGGCCGCCTCATAGGCGCCGGTCGCGAAAGTGACGTCCTTCAGCAGGTGGGCGGCTTCCTTCATCCCCTCGGGATCGAAGGCGACGACCTTTGCGCCCATGTCCTGCAGGGCCGGAACGATGGCCAGGCTGGGACTGTCGCGCATGTCGTCTGTGTTCGGCTTGAACGTCAGGCCCAGGATGGCGATCGTCTTGCCGGCGATATCGCCGCCGACAGCGCCGCGGATCTTCTCGGCCATCCTGAGCTTGCGCGCGTCGTTGACCTCGACCGTGGTCTCGATCAGGCGGACAGGGGCCTCGTACTGCTGGGCCGTGCGGACCAGGGCGATGGTGTCCTTGGGGAAGCAGGAGCCGCCGTAACCGGGGCCGGCGTTCAGGAATTTGGAGCCGATGCGGCCGTCCAGACCGATGCCCTTGGCGACCTGCTGCACGTCGGCGCCGACCTTTTCACAGAGGTCGGCCATCTCGTTGATGAAGGTGATCTTCATCGCGAGGAAGCCGTTGCCCGCGTATTTGATCAGCTCGGATGTGCGGCGCGAGGTATAGAGCACCGGGAATTCATTGAGGCTCAGCGGACGATAGAGCTCGGCCATGGCGGCGCGGGCGCGCTCGTCCTCGACGCCGATGACGACGCGGTCCGGACGCTTGAAGTCCTCGATGGCGGCGCCTTCGCGCAGGAACTCGGGGTTGGAGACCACGGCGAACTGTGCGTTCGGGTTGGCCTTCTTCATGATCGCCTCGACCTCGTCGCCGGTGCCGACCGGAACAGTCGACTTGGTGACGACGACAGTGAAGTCCTGGATCAGGCCGGCGATCTCCTCGGCGGCGGCGTAGACGTAGGAGAGGTCGGCATGGCCGTCGCCGCGGCGCGTCGGGGTGCCCACAGCGATGAAGACGATTTCGGCGCTGCGGATGGCCTCGGAACCGTCGACGGCGAACGACAGGCGGCCTGCCTTGACGTTATCGGCGACCAGCTGGTCCAGACCCGGCTCGAAGATGGGGATCTCGCCGCGGTTCAGGCGCTCGATCTTGGAAGGGTCCTTGTCGACGCAGACGACCGTATGACCGAAGTCGGCGAAACAGGCTCCGGACACCAGACCGACATAGCCGGTGCCAATCATCGTCACGCGCATCGAACTCTCCCCCAGCGGCAGCGAGAGTCCCATACCCTACGAAATGTTGCAGTGCAAACTGTCATGAACCACGTTCCGTTAAGCCTGTCTTCTTACGCGATCTTGAGTGTCGCGGGCGCAGGGTTTGGCGATGACCGATACCTCGCCCCTCGTCCTGCCGGAAGGCGCCCTGACAGACCGCCGCCAGCGCGCCCGCGCTCCGTTCCGCAAGGCGCGGCGCGAGCGGGAACGCGTCCGGCTGCTGGGCCAGACGGTAGATCTGGTGCGCCCCGAAGAGGTGCTGCACCACGTCGAGACTTGGGTGCGGGCGCGACGAAAGGTCGTGATCGCCAACCATAACCTGAACAGCCTCGCCCTGTTGCAGAAAGAGCCCCGGCTGCGGCGTTTCTACGAGCGGGCCGATCTGGTCGAGGTCGATTCCACGCCCCTGATCCAGTTCGCCAAGCTGCTGGGCCTGCACGGCAAGGCCTTCCACCGCTGCACCTATCTGGACTGGCGCGACCATTTCTGGAGCCTGGTCGACCGCAACAGGTGGCGGGTCATGTACGTCGGCGGCGAGCCGAAAGTCGTCGAGCGGGCGCGCCAGAAGCTGTCGGCTGAATATCCTGGCGCGGACATCAAGGTGCGCGACGGCTTCTTCGTCGCCACGCCGGGCTCGCGCGACAATGCGGTCGTGCTCGACGAGGTGACGGCGTTCAAGCCGCACATCCTGTTCGTCGGCATGGGCATGCCGCGCCAGGAGCTGTGGATCCTGGACAATCTCGACGCCCTGCCCGACTGCGCCATCTTCTCGGTCGGCGCCGCCTTCGACTATGAGGCCGGCGCCCAGAAGGCCGCCCCGCGCTGGATGGGACGGATGGGGATCGAGTGGCTGTTCCGTCTGGTCAACGATCCGAAGCGGCTGGCGCGCCGCTATCTGATCGAGCCGTGGAGCCTGAGCCACCTGATCGCCGCCGATCTGTGGACGGCGGTCCGCACGCGACGCGGACAGGCCGCCTAGGCGGCGAGGGCCGAGGTGGTGATCGCCACTCGTCCGGCCCGGCCCGTGGCCTGAAGCAGAACACGGGTCTCTCCAGCCAGCCGCACAGCTGAGAGAACATTGGTCGCGTAGGCGCCGGTGTCGACGCCGATACGGCGCGCGTCGGAATGCACGGTCTCGATCGGCGTGTGGCCGTGGACCACCACCTGCTCGAACGGCGCGGGGTGATCGAGGAACGGCTGGCGGATCCACATCAGGTCGTCCGGCGACTGGGCCGGCAGGGCGATGCCGGGGCGCGCACCCGCATGGACGAAGAAATAGTCGCCGATCGAAACCGACAGCTCCTGTCGCGCGAGCAGTTCCCGATGGGACTCCGGCAGGGCTTCCGCCAGGGCGCGAGAGGCGTCCGCCCAGGCCTGCATGTCGCCGCGCATCGGCGGCGGGCTGACGCCGTAGGAGACGAGGGTGTCGCGCCCGCCGTAGTCGCACCACGACGGCCCCACCATCGGATCGTGGAGAAAGGCCTCCATCCGGTCCTCATGGTTGCCCTTGATGAAGTGGACCTCCAGCGACGGATCGACCGCAAGATTGCACAGCTGGTCCAGCACACCGCGGGAATCCAGGCCGCGATCGACATAGTCGCCGAGGAAGACCACCACCTTCCGCGAGGCCTGGGCCATGTGGAGGTCGGCGCGGATGGCCTGGATCAGGCGGTCGGCCAGATCGGACCGTCCGTGGATGTCGCCGACCGCCCAGATGACACAGTCGGCGGGCGTGCGGGCCGTCCTCCGGGCCGGTCGATTGGGAAAGAGGCGCGACAGCATCCGATCCACATGCCCCCTCGCCTCACGTCGTTCAAGCCGGTCGCGGTCCCAGGGTGAGGCTCGCCGGCGCGCCGGACTGGGCCGAAGACGTCAGCCAGATGTCGAAGGCGCCGGGCTGGACCGTCGATCGGCCGTCGGCCCCGACGTATTCCAGTCGCTCGCGACGCAGGGTGAAGGCGACGGTCTTCGTCTCGCCCGCCGCCAGTTCAACCTTGCGGAAATCGCGCAGACGACGGCCCGGCTGGGTCAGATCGGCGACACGGTCACGGATGTAGAGCTGGACCGTCTCGACCACACCGCGAGCGCCGGCGTTGGTCAGGTCAACGGAGACCTCGACCTCGCCGGTCCAGTCGAGCGTCGGCGACGAAAGGGTCACCTCGCCGTATGTGACCGCGCCATAGGTGAGGCCGTGGCCGAACGGATAAAGAGCGGTGTTGGTCGTCTCGCGGTAGCGGGCCACGTATTCCTGGGATGCCAGGGCGTTGTTCGCCGGACGGCCCGTGATCTTGTGGTCGTAGTAGAAAGGCTGCTGGCCCGTGCGGGCGAACGAGACGGGCAGGCGGCCCGAGGGCGAGACCTTGCCGAAGACGACGTCGGCCACCGCATGCCCCATCTCTCCGCCGAGGAACCAGGTGACGACAATGGCGCCGGCGTCCTTTACAGGCCCCGACAGCTCCATGGCCCGTCCGTTGCGCAGCAGGACGACCACCGGCTTGCCGGTTGCCGCCACGGCTTGGGCGAGCGCGCGCTGAGGCGCGGGGATATCGATCTCTGTGCGGGACTGGGCCTCGCCGGACATGCGCGAGCTTTCGCCGATGGCGAGGACCACGACGTCGGCCTGCGACGCGGCCAGGACGGCGGCCTCGATCCCGCCGGCGATAGCGGTTTCGACGTCAGAGCCCTTGACCACGGTCAGTTCGGCGTCGTCGGCCATGGCCTCGCGGAAGCCCTGTTCCAGCGAGATCCGGCGCGTTTCATCGCCCCAGATGGTCCAGGGGCCGAAGACATTGTCGACGTCGGCGCCGAAGGGGCCGATCAGGGCGATCTTCTGGCCCTCGGTTTTCAGCGGCAGGAGGTCGTTCTCGTTCTTCAGCAGGACGATCGACTTGACCGCGGCCTCGCGCGCCAGCTCGCGGTGTTCGCGCGAGCCGACGATGCGCCGCTCCCTCTCGGGATCACAGCCGCGATAGGGATCGTCGAACAGGCCGAGCGCGGCCTTGGTCATCAGGACGCGCCGGACCGCCTGGTCGACCCGGGCCACAGGCACGTCGCCGCTCTCCACCAGATCGGGAATGTGTTCGAGGAACAGGCCCGAGACCATCGACATGTCGATGCCGGCCAGCAGGGCGATGCGCGCCGCGTCGCGTCCGTCGGCGGCGAAGCCGTGGGCGATCAGCTCCTGTTCCGCCGTATAGTCGGAGACGACGAAGCCGGCGAAGTCCCACTCGTCACGCAGGATCTGGGTCAGTAGATAGGGGCTGCCCGAGGCCGGCACGCCGTTCAGGTCGTTGAAGGCGCTCATCACCGACAGGGCGCCGGCGTCGAAGGCGGCCTTGAACGGCGGCAGGAAGGTCCCGCGCAGCGTCGCCTCGGACATGTCCGTGGTGTTGTAGTCCATGCCCGCGATGGCGGCCGAATAGGCGGCGAAATGCTTGGGCGTGGCCAGAAGGGCGTCGCGGTCGGCCAGCCCCCGCTCGCCCTGGAAGCCGCGCACGCGGGCGACGGCCAGGACCTCGTTCAGCCAGACGTCCTCGCCCGCGCCCTCGACGCCGCGACCCCAACGCTGGTCGCGCGCCACGTCGACCATGGGGGCGTAGGTCTGGTGGATGCCCGAGACGGCGCCTTCCAGCGCGGCGGCCCTCGCCGTCCGGCGAGCGAGATCGGCGTCGAAGGCGGCCGCCTCGGCCAGCGGGACCGGGAAGACGGTCTTCAGCCCATGGATGATGTCGGCGGCGAACAGCAGGGGAATGCCGAGGCGGGTCTCCTCGACCGCGATCCTCTGGATCCGGCGCCCGGCCTCGGCGCCGACGCCGTTGAACAGATTGCCGACCTTGCCCTCGCGGATCATGCGGGTGACCCGCGCCGGGTCGCCCTGGCCGTCCAGCGGGTTCACATTCATCGGCCGGAAGCGGAAGGGATCGCCCAGCAGGTTCAGCTGGCCGGCCTTCTCCTCGATCGTCATGCGGGCGATCAGGTCCTCGACGCGATCCATATCCTGGGCCTGTTTCGCCTCCGCCGAGCGCGGCGCCGACATCATCGCCGCGCCAAACGTCGCCAGTCCAGCGGCAACGGCCAGAACGGAACGGCGGTCGTGGCGCGTGTGGGTGTCGATCATGATCTGCTCTTCGTTTCTTGCGCGAACCGATAGGGGGTGAAGCGGGCGAAGTCAGGTCACGCCATGTTTCGCCGGAAACGTCCGGTTCCGGTCCGGGGATGCACCTGTGCCTGACCGGCCACACCACAGAACAGGGGTATCAAGTCGCACCCACACGATCTTGCACTGCACAATAAGTTCGCGTCCTATGGTTACCGGCTGCAGGGTCGGGGGAAATATGACGATGCATTGTGCACGACCCGACGGTCCGTGTCCGCCTCGCTAGACGGGGCCAGAACACCGTGTCGCGTCCCCTTCCCGCCCTGATCCCCGCCGATGTCGCGCCAGAGGCCCGGCCCGCGCCGCACGGCTACCGGATCGCGTTCGTCGTCTTCCAGGCCGGCGCCCAAGCCGACGGCGGGCTGAACAGCATCTCCGAACTGATCGCACAGGTCGCCGCAGCCGATCAGGTGATTGTGTTCACGAACGTCCAAGGGCCATTCACCCGGCGGTGGCGCGACATGGGCTGCGAGGTCGTGATC
>CAMLNY010000094.1 GCA_946481405.1 uncultured Brevundimonas sp.
GACGTAGACCTTGTAGCGCGCTTCGACGGGGGCGTAGCGGACGCTTTCCAGGATGTCGCGGATGTCGTTGACGCCGGTGTGGGAGGCCGCGTCCATCTCCATGACGTCCATGTGCTGGCCGGCCATGATCGCGGCGTCGTGGCGTCCGTGGGCCGTCAGTTCCAGCGAGGGTCGGTCGATGACGTCGGTCTCGTTGTTGAGAGCGCGGGCCAGCAGGCGGGCCGTCGTCGTCTTGCCGACCCCCCGGACGCCCGTGAGCATGAAGGCGTGGGCGATGCGGCCAGTGGCGAAGGCGTTGGTCAGGGTGCGAACCATCGCCTCCTGACCGATCAGGTCCTCGAAGGTCTTCGGCCGGTATTTGCGCGCCAGAACCGTATAGGCCTCGCCTTCGCCCTCGACCGGGGCGGGCGTGGAGACGGGGACCGGCTCGACCTTCGCGGCGGGCGCAGGCGAAGGCGCGCCGAACATGTCGTCGGTGTTCTCGTCGCGCTCGGGCGCGTCGTCCTCCGCCCAGGGCGGATCGCCGGAATCAAGGTCGACGTCGGTCATGGGACCGTCTTACCGCGTGTAAGACGGTCCGTAGAGTCCTTGTGCGATCAGGCGGTCATATCGCGCGGCAACTGGCCGCCGTTGTCCACGATCTTCTGGATCACCTGCTTGTGCAGCCAGATGTTCATCGAGGCGCTGTCCGACTTGTCGCCCGTGTAGCCGAGCTCGTCGGCCAGTTCCTTGCGCTCGGCCAGTGAGCTTTCCATGCCCAGAAGCTTCATCAGATCGACGATCGAGGTGCGCCAGTTCAGCTTCTGGTCCCTCTGGTCGTTCATAAAGTCGAGGATGCCGGCGACATCGACGGGCTGGGCGGTCCGGGGCGCCGGAGCCGCGGCGGCCGTCGTCGACGGCACCTGCACCGGCGTGGAGGTCGGCGCCGGTTGCTGGGGTGCGCTCGGCGCCTTCGGCTTGTCCTTGTCGCGGTTGAAGATCTTGCCGAGGATGTTGCCGAGAATGCTCATGGGGTCGCTCCGGTTGGACAGGCCAAAAGAGCGGTTCGGCGGAAGCTAGGTTCCGCGCGGAGCGGGCGCGCGTCGCACCAATCCGCACCCAAGCAGGGAGACGCCGCGCGTCGAGCGGTAGCGCACTACAAAAGCGGGAAGGTGGAGACCGCGACCCGAAGGGGAATTCGTTGTGGCTGCTGCCTTCCGGCCCTGACCAGGTTGGCGAAGCCTTCGCCCGCGATCTCCAAGGTCCATATCGCGAATCCCGGCGGCGAGATCAAGGCGCCCCTCCCCGCGGCCTGCGAACGAGGGTAGGAAGCGGCCATGGCCCTCCCCGTCCTGAACACCTTCGCCGGCAATCCGCTGGACCGCGCCGGCGAATTGAGAAGCACCGAGGGATGGATGGAAGAGCAGGCCGCGCGAAGCGATGCGCTGGCTCTGGTTTTCTGGGACGGGCAGCCGCTTCTGGAGGATCACCCCGACGGGCCGCGCCTCGTCTTCATCGACCTGAACCGCGCGCGCGACCTGGCCCCCGATCCGGATCAGCATCTGTTCCTGGGCCTCTGGAAAGAGGCGCCCGTCTTCGCGATCGAGCTGGAAGGGCCGGTCGATCCGGCCGAGGGGCCGGTCAGGGGACTGGGCGTCTTCACCGGGATGCGCGAGGCGGCGGCGGTGCTTTCGGGCGCCGATGCAGCCATGGCGGGCGGGGCCAAGAGCCTGTTCGACTGGCGGCGACGGCACGGCTTCTGCGCCAACTGCGGCCAGGTGACGAAGGCCACGGCGGGCGGCTGGAAGCGGGTCTGTCCGAGCTGCAAGGCTGAGCATTTCCCGCGGGTCGATCCGGTGACGATCATGCTGCCGACCTACAAGGGGCGCTGCCTGCTGGGCCGTCAGGCGGCCTGGCCGGCGGGGCGGATGTCGGCGCTGGCGGGGTTCCTCGAGCCCGGCGAGACGATCGAGGAGGCCTGCGCCCGCGAGATCCGGGAGGAGGCGGGGCTGACGGTGAGGGCCGTCCGCTACCACTCCAGCCAGCCGTGGCCTTTCCCGTCACAACTGATGATCGGCCTGATCGCCGAGGTCTCCGACGACGACGCCACGCCGGACCAGACCGAGCTGGAAGCGGTGCGCTGGTTCACCCGCGAGGAGGCCGAGGCCGTGCTGGCCGGCGCCCATGCGGTGAAGGCCCCGCCCAAATTCGCCATCGCTCACACCCTGATCCGGGCGTGGGTGGACGGGTTCGAGGTCTAGACCAGGGCCCGCGCGGCTTCGAGATCCGCCGGATTGTCCACGGAGATGGGCGCTTCATCGATCACCGCGGCCCAGATGGACAGGCCGAGCTCCAGCGCCCGCAGCTGTTCCAGCTTCTCGCGCTTCTCCAGCGGCGATGGCGGCGCGGCGCAGAACCGCTTCAGGGCCTCGCGGCGGTAGCCGTAGACGCCGATATGACGCCAGACCGGCGCGTCCCCGTACAGGGTCGAGCGCGTGAAATAGAGGGCGCGGCCGTGGCGCTCTCCTTCGTTGATGGCCAGCACCGCCTTGACCACATCGACGTTGGACCGGTCCGAAAGATCAGCCTCTGGGGCGACGAGGGTGGCGATGTCGCAGGACGGTTCGCCGTGCAGCAGGGCGGCGCAGGCCGTGGCGATGCCGGGATCGGCCAGCGGCATGTCGCCCTGCAGGTTGATGACCGAATCATATTCGCCATCAGGGTCCAGCGTCTCCAACGCCGCCAGAACCCGGTCCGAGCCGCTCGGCAGGTCCGGATCGGTCAGGACGGCGCGACCGCCTGCGGCCTCGATGACGTCGACGATCTCCCGATCGCCCGCCGCCACGGCGACCGGCAGGCCCGACAGCACGGCCTGCTCCCAGGCCCGGATCACCATGGGTTTGCCGCCTATGTCGGCCAGGGGCTTGCCCGGAAGCCGGGTCGCCGACATGCGAGTGGGTATCAGTATCAAAGGCGTCATTCGTGGCCTTTCGGTCCTGCGACGCCCCGACCGGAAAACTCAGGTCCGGGGCCGGTTGCGAAGGCGGCGCTAGCGTGTAAGAGACCGCCAATCAAGATTTCGCCCGTCCTGCTGCAGCGCGTCGGGCCTCCAGAGACGGGATGCGACGACGCGATGAGCGGCGATCTGAAGTGGAACAAGATTTTCGGCGCGGGTCTGGGGACGGCTTTCGTCATCCTGGTGGTCCAGCAGGTTTCCGGCGCGATCTATGCGACGCATCCGCCGGAGAAGATGGGCTACTTCGTCAACGCCCCGGAAGAAGCGGCCGGCGGACCCGCCGAGGCCGAGCTGCCGCCGGATTGGGGCACGGTCCTGCCCGCCGCCGACCTGGCCGCCGGTGAAGCCGCTTTCGCGCGTTGCCAGGCCTGCCACAACATCGCCGCCGGCGGCGCCGACGGCATCGGCCCGAACCTGTACGGCGTCGTGGGCGGTCCGGTCATGCACCGCGCGGGCTTCGCCTATTCGGACGCCATGGCCGCGCACAAGGCCGAGGAACCGACCTGGGGCTATGACCAGCTGAACGCCTTCATCACCGCGCCGAACCGCTATGTGCCCGGCACGAAGATGTCGTTCGCCGGCCTGCGCGACACCCCGACCCGCATCAACCTGATCGCCTATCTGCGCAGCCAGGGTTCGACCGGCTTCGGCATTCCTGCGCCGGATCCCGCGCGTCAGCCGGGCGCCGCCGCTCCGGCCGAAGGCGAGGCCGCTCCCGAAGCGCCGGGCGCTATCGCCGCTGCGGCCGACGCCGGGGGCCAGACGGGCGCGAACACCGCGGGCGCCGCCAACGCCTCGCCCGGCGGGCAACCGGCGACCCAGACGGGCGACGTGGCCCCTCCCGCCGCAACCAGCGAACCGTCCAACCACTAGGTTCGTAGAGCACCAATCGATGAGCAGGCGGCCTTCGGGTCGCCTGTTTTCTTTTGGGGATCAGATCCGGCGGAAGACGGCCGGATCGAAGCCGTTGGCGAGATAGCGGGCGTCGGCCTCGGCGAAAGCCTCGATGACCACGGCGCCGTGGAAGCCGGTGGCGTGGATGACGCGGGTCTCGTCCAGCATGAAGGCCGAATGGCCGGTCCAACTCTGGTCGGGCGAGACGTTCAGCCAGACGACGATGTCGCCGCGCCGGACCTGATCGCGTCGAACGGCGTAACCCAGTTCGGCCTGTTCATGTGAACGGCGCGGGCCGGCGCGGCCGCAAGCGAACAGGGCCTGTTGCACCAGACCGGAGCAGTCGGTCTCGATCGAGGAGCGGGCGCCCAGAGCGTGCGGCACGCCTAGCAGGCGTTCGGCGACAGCAACGGGATCGGCCTCCAATTCGCCGATCGGGGCGGTGTCGGCGGCCTGATCGGTGAGGGCATTCAGGGGCAGGGCGGCGTTCGTCGAGGACACCCGGCGGGTCGGCAGGCCGACGTGAGGGACCAAGGCGGAAGCGTCCATCCAGCCCACGGTCCCGTCCCGACGCGCCTGGCCCCAGACGCGACCGCCGCGGCGGTCCAGCATGTCGAAGATCTCGCCGTGGAGAAGCTGGTCGATCCGTTCGGAGCCCGCATCCGCCTCGGCATGGATGTCGGCGACGGGCGTCGCACAGCGCATGGCCTCGGTCGCGCGATAGGCGTCCGCACGCACGCGACCTTCCAGCGCCAGGGCCGCCAGATCAGGGCGGGCCAGCGTCGTACGGGCGGCGAGGACGGAGAGGTCGGTCAAGCAGTGAGCCCTGACGGTTGGAGCGGGGTTGTCCCACGGAACCCCGAAAGTCCCGTTAATGAGAGTCATTTTTGGTGCGCTATCGCTCGCCGCGCGGCGGCTCGCTGCTTGAGCGGGGAGTCTTCGAGTGCGCTATCGCTCGCCGCGCGGCGGCTCGCTGCTTGAGCGCGGTCGCATCTTGAATCACATCGTCCAATCGCCAGTTCAGTGAAGCTTGGACGGAGAGGCGGATGCTGGGGCTGGCGGCGATGACGATCATGGTGGCGGCAATCGCCGTCCTGTTTCCCGAAACCCCGTTGGCGAGGAACCTGAACCGCTGGCTGATCGAGGCCCCGGCACGCTGGCTGAACCGGACGACCGTCTGGAAGATCGCCTTCTGGTCCGGCCTGATCACGGCGGGCCTGCTGATGACCCTCTTCTTCGAGGCCGAGGGGCTCATGGTCTACGGGATGATGACGCCCGAGGTCATGGTCTGGGCCGCAATGTTCGACGTAGGGGTGATCATCGACGCCCTGCTGATCACCGCCGCCGTTCTGGCCGCCAACGGACTTAAGGTCGCGCGGACGCAGGCGGCCGCCCTGACCGGCCGGGCAGTCGCAGCGATCCGGCGCACGATCGGACGGGCGCGTCGCACGCCTGCCATAAGACCGCGCCCGACGCGCAAGCCCGCCGACGACGACCGACCGGCGTGGGGTCAGCCTGCGTATCGCGCCTTCAGCATGGCGTAGGCGGCGCGCAGCCCTTGCGCCTCTCCGCCCTCGGGGTGGCCGGGGCGACCCCGGCTGTTCCAGGCGAAGACGTCCAGATGGGCCCAGGCGCCGGTCGTCGGCGCGAATTTCTGGAGGAACAGGGCGGCGGTGATGGACCCGCCCTGCGCCCAGGCGGCGCTGTCGTTGCGGACGTCGGCGATGTCGGAGTCGATCGAGGCGCGATAACCGGACCACAGCGGCATCCGCCACAGGGGGTCGCGCACGGCCTGCGCCGCCGCCAGCAGGTCGGCGGCCAGCGCCTCGTCGTCGGTGTAGAGAGGCGGCAGTTCGGGACCGAGCGCGATCCGCGCCGCGCCGGTCAGGGTGGCGAAGTCCAGCGTCAGGTCGGGCTTGTGTTCTCCGGCCCGCGCCAGGGCGTCGGCCAGGATCAGGCGACCCTCGGCGTCCGTGTTGCCGATCTCGATGGTCAGGCCCTTGCGGCTGGACAGCACGTCACCCGGCCGGAAGGCGTCGCC
>CAMLNY010000095.1 GCA_946481405.1 uncultured Brevundimonas sp.
CTTGGCCCGCTCCAGCAGGCCCTCGTCGCGGATCGTGTCGAGCACCGCCAGCGCCGCCGCGGCGGCGATCGGGTTGCCGCCGAAGGTCGAGCCGTGGGCGCCGACCGTCATGCCCTTGGCCGCCTCGGTGGTGGCCAGGCACGCGCCGATCGGGAAGCCGCCGCCGAGCGCCTTGGCCACGGCCATGATGTCCGGCGCCATGCCTGCCCACTCGTGGGCCCACAGCTTGCCGGTCCGCCCCATGCCGCACTGGACCTCGTCGAAGATGATCAGGACGCCATGCTCGTCGCACAGGTCGCGCAGGCCGCGCAGGCAGTGTTCCGGCACGGCGCGGCAGCCGCCTTCTCCCTGCACCGGCTCGACGATGATCGCGGCCGTCGTCGGCTGGGCGATGGCCGCCTTGATCGCCTCGTGGTCGCCCCAGGTCAGCTGGTGGAAACCCTGCATCTTCGGACCGAAGCCCTCGGTGTAGCTGGGGTTGGCCGCAGCGTTGATCGCGCCGTAGGTCCGCCCGTGGAAGGCGCCGTCGAAGCCGTAGATGTCGATCCGGTCCGGCTGGCCGTTGGCGGCGTGATATTTCCGCGCCGTCTTCAGCGCGCACTCCACCGCCTCGGTGCCCGAGTTGGTGAAGAAGACCACGTCGGCGAAGCTGTTCCCGGTCAGAGCGTCGGCAAGCGCGTCCTGACCCGGGATCTTGTAGATGTTGGAGACGTGCCAGAGCTTCTCGGCCTGGGCCTTCACCGCCTCGACCAGCACCGGATGGGCGTGGCCCAGACCGTTGGTCGAAATGCCCTGGACGCAGTCCAGATATTCGACGCCGTCCCTCGACCAAAGACGCGCGCCTCGCCCGCGTTCCACTTCCAGCGGCGCGCGATTGTAGACACCCATCAAATGACCGGACACGGACGTACCTCCAAAAGAAACGAAGCCCCGGCGCGGGTGCGACGGGACTTTCTCAGAAAGGGGTTGTCGGGCCGGGGTCCCGTTGAGTCAACACCGGCGCCGTTCTGTCACAGGGCGAGGCGCCTCAGCGTGCCTCCAGCAGCACCTTCAGCGCCTGAAGATCCTTCAGCACATGGGCCGCGTCGGCCTCGAAGGCGGCGTCGTCCTGGCTGGCCTGACGCACGACGGTAAAGGCGACCTCGGATCCGTCACCGTTCGGCGTGACCCTCAGCGCATTATAGACCTGCGTGCCGTCCGGCAGGGTGACGGTATGGTCGGCCACGCCCAGGTCGTTCTTCGGCGCGAACCTCACATGAATGTCGCCCAGCGGCCCACCGTCGCCGATCCAATCCTCACCGTGCGGCTTCAGCCCATTGGAGAGCCCGGACGCCCACTGACCCATGTTGCGCGGATCGCTGACGAAGGCGGCGACCGCCTTCGCGGGGCGCTCGATGGACAGGTGGACAACGCGAACGGGGTGAACAGCCATGTTGCCGACTCCGCCGTCAGGCGCCCGCTCCCATGCGGTCGGACGCCGTGACATCAGCGATCAAAGCGCGCAAACCGGTCTTCTGATCCTCGGTCAGGACCCGGACAGGAAGCACGTGATTAGTCACCAGCGAGATCACGACGATGAAGCGGTCCTTGTCCTCTACCACGCGCATTACCCCGCGCCAGTCGTAGCCGTGGTGATGCACGGGTGACGAGATCCGAATGCCCTTTTCGTCGAGGACCCAGTTCATCCCGTGCCCGGCGGTGGGGCTGGCCGCGACGGCCCGCGCGGTGCGGCGCGTCAGCACTACGCCGATCACGAACATGCCGAACAGCATCGTCAGCTGAATCCAGGGGATCAACGCGTGACTGGGGACGCGTGTGGTGAGGACGATCGTCGCCATCATGCAGGCGTAGAGCCATAGCATCGGGGTCGCCGACAACCAGCGCTCGCCGGGCCAGGCCTTCAGGACCGGCCTGAGCTCCCGGGGCGTGGGGCGGACGTCGCGAACCTCGATAACGGGCATCAGCTCTTCAGCCGCCAGCCCGACTTGAACACCAGCCAGCAGGCCACGGCCATGACGACGGTCAGGGCGCCGGACATCAGGACGCCGATCATCAGGTTGCCCTCCGCATGGTCGATGAAGCCGTAACGGAAGCCGTCGATCAGATAGAAGAAGGGGTTCCAGTGGCTGATGGCCGCAAACGGCTGGGGCAGGTTCTCGACCAGATAGAAGGCGCCCGACAGGAAGGTCATCGGCAGGACGACGAAATTCTGGACCGCCGCCAGCTGGTCGAATTTCTCGGACCACAGCCCGGCCAGCACCCCGATCATCCCCATCAGCAGCGAGGCGATCAGGGCGAAGTAGAGAATGGCCGCGACGTTGGTCACGCCCAGCTTCGCAAAGGGCATGACGCAGACGGCGGTCACCAGACCGACCGTGGACATGGTCAGCGACGGCGTGCCCGCGCTGTGACCAGACCCACCGCAATACCCCGTGTGGCGGCGCCGAGCGAGAAGCCGATGGTCAGCTCCAGCGGCGAAAGCGGCGGCGTCAGGAAGTCGGTCGAGGTGCCCATGATCTTGGCCTGGATCAGGCTGGAGGACGCATTGGCGAAGGCGTTGTTCAGGATGGCCATCATGATCAGGCCCGGCGCCACGAACTCGCCGAAGGGGGTGCCGTGCAGCGGCGGCCGCGCACCCTTCAGGGCCACGACGAAGACCAGCATGTAGAGCAGGGTCGTCACCACCGGCGCGGCGACCGTCTGGGCCCCCACCTTCCAGAAGCGGCGCACCTCGCGCAGGTACAGGGTCTTCACCCCGATCCAGTTGACCCCGGCGTAGTGGCGGGGCGTGGGCAGGCCGGAGGGCAGCGTGGAGGCGAGATCGGTCATGCCGCCCAGATGCGGCCGCACGTCACGGCGCGCAAGGCCCGAAGACTGACGTCAGATGACCAGATTGGTCATTCAGTGCGCCTCATCCGCCTCGGCGATCAGCCTCAAGCCCGAAATCTCGGCTGCATCCGGCGTCAGGGTGATGGCCGGCTCGGCCGGATCGATCACGCGGACCGAGCCGGGACCGGCCCTTGGCGTCAAGGGCTTGCGGGTCATCGGCGGGCCCCGGGGGACAAGGCGGGCATGGATTTTCAAACCGCGTCGGCCGAGCGCCGTTCCGTATGGCGCCGCTTCGAACCACGTCAAAGAACGCCGATTCAAGATGTAGTTCCTGTGGACGACTGATTCGCACATCTTGCGTCTGTTAAGACCTCGTTTACGATTAGTTGTGGCCGCGAGGATCCGGAGGGGACCTCAGGCGCCAGATATTGAATCACACCGTACCCGGAGGGTGGCATGACCGCAGGCTGGACCGAAGATCGCGTCGGCGCGCTGAAGAAGCTGTGGCTGGAGGGGCAATCGGCCTCGCAGATCGCCAAGCAACTGGGCGGCGGGGTCACCCGCAACGCCGTGATCGGAAAGGTCCACCGCCTGGGTCTGTCGGGTCGCGCCGCGCCGTCGCAACCGGCCCGCGCCGCCTCGACCTTCCGTCCGGCCCGCGTCCGCACCACCCCGCCGGCCCAGCCGTCGGCTCCGCGCCGCATCGAGGCCGCACAGACCGCACCGCGTCCGGTCGCGCCGACCCCGCTGCCGGCCATCGCCGAACTTCCGGGCACCGCCACGGTGATGACCCTGGGCGCTCACATGTGCAAATGGCCGATCGGCGATCCGTCCTCGACCGAGTTCAGCTTCTGCGGCCGTCGCGCCTCGGAAGGCGTCTACTGCGTCGAACACGCCCGTGTCGCCTACCAGCCGCAGATCAAGCGCGGCGGCAAGGAAGAGCTGGCCCGCAGCCTGCGGCGTTACATCTAAGGGCGCTACCGCTCGACGCGCGGCGTCTCGCTGCTTGAGCGCGGCCTGAGATCGCCGCTTCCGCGTCGCGCGTTCGTCACGGTTGCCCCGTAAGGGGCCGCATCCGCCTCGCCGGGCTTGCCCGGTGAGTTCGGGGCGGGGCTGCGGTTATCCGGGTTGACGCAGCCCCCCACCCTCTTTCCCCGTGGACTATCGCTCGACGCGGGGCGTCTCGCTGCTTGAGCCGGCGTTTCGATCCTCCTCCGCCCACGGAGGAGGATTTTTCAATTCAGGGTGCGGCCGCCGGGCACGTCCAGACTGAAGGCCGGGATGGCCGCCTCGAACGACCGCCCCCGGGCGTCGGTCATCGTATAGGCGCCCTCCATCGATCCCGACGGCGTCGAGAGCGGGCAACCCGAGGCGTAGGAATAGCAGTCGCCCGGCGCGATCAGGGGCTGTTCCCCCACCACGCCCGGCCCCCGCACCGTCTCCACATGGCCGGTGGCGTCGGTGATGATCCAGCGCCGCGCCATCAGCTGGACGGCTTCCGGCCCCCGGTTCTCGATCTCGACCTGATAGGCCCAGACCCAGCGCCCCTCGTCCGGATCGGACTGGCCGGCCAGATAGCTGGGTCGCACGCGCACGATGACGCCTTCCGTTTCAGCCACATAGGGATCGCTGTCGTGCATGACCCATGGACGCCTGACGCAAGCCGGGTTGCAACCGCGCTCAAGCAGAGTGCGACAGACATCGAGCGGCGCCACCCGAACCAAGTCGCGTCCGGCGACATCAGTGTGTAAGGCTCACTCCATGACTCTTGCATTCCCCACCCCCGGCATCCTGCCCAGCCAGTCCATCGAAGCCCTCATCGCGGGCGGCGCCATCACATCGGCGACGCCGTGGGACGCCGACCAGGTCCAGCCGGCCAGCCTCGACCTGCGTCCGCGCCTCCTTCCTGCCCGGCAAGCGACTGGTGTCCGAGCGGATCGCCGACGTCGAGATGCACCCGATCGACCTGTCGAAGGGCATCGTTCTGGAGAAGGGCTGCGTCTATATCGCGGAGCTTCAGGAACGGCTGAACCTGCCGACGGGTCTGATCGCCCGCGCCAATCCCAAGTCCTCGACCGGCCGCGTCGATGTCTTTGTGCGTCTTCCTTCGACGATGTGGACGAGGGCTATGAAGGCCCGCTTTATCTCGAGATCGCGCCCCAGACCTTCTCCATCCTCGTGCGCCCCGGCACCCGCCTGAACCAGCTCCGTCTCAAGGCCGGGGAGCCGCCGAAACTGGAGACCCGCTCGGTCGGCGTCGATCTTCAGGGCGGCGAGGTCGTCGGCTTCCGCGGCCGTCGTCACGCCGGGGTGGTCGACCTCGACAATATCGACGGCCACGATCCGAAGGATTTCTGGGAGCCGCTGACGCTCCGTCGGGGCGAACTGCTGCTCGATCCGGGCGAGTTCTACATCCTGGCCTCCAACGAGGCGGTCGAGATCCCTGTCTTGCAAGCCGCCGAGATGACCCCGATCGACCCGTCGGTCGGCGAGTTCCGCGTCCACTACGCCGGCTTCTTCGACCCCGGCTTCGGCACGGACGAGGCGCACGGCGCGGGCTCCAAGGGCGTGCTGGAGGTCCGCACCCACGACACCCCGTTCTTGCTGGAGCACGGCCAGATCGTCGCCCGGCTGGTCTACGAACCCCTGACTGAACGCCCGTCCCGCCTCTACGGCGAGGGCGGCAGCCACTACCAGAAGCAGGGGCTGAAGCTGTCGAAACACTTCCGGGCATGGGGGTAGGCAAGGGCTTGGGGAGTAGGTCTCAGGGCTTAGTCGCCCCGCCTGCTTACCCAGCCCTAAGACCTAGACGAGCTTGTCCGCCTTCCTCAGCCCCGGGAACAGTTTCGCCCAGACGCCCGTCGCGGCCAATGCCCCGCACCCACCGAACACGGCCGCGCCGATCGGCCCGAGGAAGCGCACCATCACGCCCGAATAGGCCTCGCCCAATTCATTGGATGCCCCGATGAACAGCATGGACACCGACGAGACCCGTCCGCGCATGTGGTCGGGCGTCGACAGCTGAATCAGGGTCTGGCGGATATTGACGCTGACCATGTCCGCCGCGCCCATGGCCACCAGCGCGATCACCGACAGCAC
>CAMLNY010000096.1 GCA_946481405.1 uncultured Brevundimonas sp.
CCTGTCCGGCCAGGAGGACGCAGTCCACGGCCTGGGGCGGAGCCGAGCCGACGACAATGTAGCCGGGGCCTGTGGCGCAGGCGATTTCGTAGCTGGGGTACTGTTCGGCGGTGACGCCCAGCAGGGTGGCCTGGGCGCCCTGGCAGTTCACGCCCGCGGCGGCGATGATCTGCGCCGCGGCCAGGTTCTCTTCCGGCGTGGGCAGGGCGGAGGCGGCGTCGGCGCGCGTGCGTTGCTGGCGCGAGGTGCGGCTGGCGGTGACGCGGTTCGCCGGCGCCGGGATCGGCTCCACATTCGGGTTGGCCGGGTTCATGTCCTCGGCGCTGTACAGGCGCTGGGCCGAGGCTGGCGATCCGGCTGCGATGGCCACGATCGCGACGGCCACGGCCGCAAGGGTTCTGAGGATCATCGTCGCACTCCCGAAGACTGATCTCGAAAACCTTTGTGAGGCGAGCGGTGGAGTCAAGTCGGAGCGCTGGACGCGACCCGCTCCGGCGGCCTATGGTCGCGCCCGTTGCGATTGGAGACGGACTTGGCCGACGGCGTCATCACCAGCGAGGGCGAGATCGAGCCCGGCGCCGACAGCCTGCGGGGCCTGACCTATCCGCTGGGCGCCCCTCCGGCCCCCGGCGAGGCGACCCCGGCCGCGCCCGGCGTTCTGTGGCTGCGCCTGCCGCTGCCGATGCAGCTCAACCATATCAACGTCTATGCGATCGAGGACGGCGACGGCTGGGCCGTGGTCGACACCGGGATCCGCACCCCCGACTCCATCGCCGGCTGGGAGGCGGCTCTCGCCGGCCCGCTCGGCGGCAAGCCCGTCACCCGCGTGATCTGCACCCACATGCATCCCGACCACATCGGACTGGCCGGCTGGCTGGGCGACCGGTTCGACGCCCCGCAGCTGATGACGCATCTGGAGTATGTCACCGCCCGGATGCTGGTCGCTGACACGGGCCCCGCGCCCGAAGCCGGCGCGACCTTCTGGCGGGCTTCCGGCTGGACCGAAGAGCAGATCGAAGGCTGGCGGACCGGCTACGGCCGCTTCACCAAGGGCGTCCACCACATGCCCGCGACCTACCAGCGCCTGAAGGCGGGTCAGGTCCTGTCCATCGGCGGCGAGGACTGGACCATCGTCGTCGGCAACGGCCACAGCCCCGAACACGCCTGCCTGTGGCGCAAATCGGACGACGTCTTCATCTCCGGCGATCAGACCCTGCCGCGCATCTCGTCCAACATCTCCGTCTGGCCGACCGAGCCTCTGGCCGATCCGCTGGACGACTGGATGGCGTCGCTGGACCGGCTCGGCGACCTGCTGCCTGAGAACACCTTCGTCCTGCCCGGTCATGGCGAGCCCTTCACCGGCGTCCTGCCGCGCATCGAAGCGCTGAAGCGCGGCCATGCCGTCTCGCTGAAACGGCTCGAGCGGACGCTGCGCGAGCCGAAACGGGCGGTCGATGTCTTCGCCTCCCTGTTCGCCCGCCCGGTTGGCGACGGCATTCTCGGCATGGCCACGGGCGAGGCCATCGCCCATCTCAACTATCTGGCCGGCCACGGCCGCGTGCGTCGCGAACGCGACGCCTCGGGCGTGGACTGGTGGACCCTCAACGCACCGGAGACCGCCGCATGAGCGACCCCATCCGCACCGATCTCGCCAATGGCGTCCTGACGGTCACCTTCGCCCGCGCGGACAAGAAGAACGCCATCACCCAGGCCATGTACGCCCTGCTGGCCGAGGCGACCGAGCGCGCCCGCACCGACGACGCCGTCCGCGTCCTGCTGTTCAAGGCCGAGGGCGACAGCTTCTCGGCCGGCAACGACATCGCCGACTTCATCGCCATCGCGCAGTCCGGCGGCGGCCAGGTCACCGACGCGCCTGTGTTCCGCTTCCTCAAGTCCCTGGCCGAGATGGACAAGCCGGTGGTCGCCGCCGTGCGCGGCCGCGCCGTGGGCATCGGCCTGACGCTCCTGCTCCACTGCGATATGGTGGTGGTGGCCGAAGACGCCCTGCTGTCCGCCCCCTTCGTCAACCTGGCCCTGGCGCCCGAGGCGGCTTCGTCGATGCTTCTGCCCCTGACCATCGGCCACCAGCGCGCCTTCGAGATTTTCGCCCTGGGCGAACCGATCGACGGTAAGACGGCCCATGCCTGGGGTCTGGCCAGCCGCGTGGTTCCCGCCGCCGAGGTCGACGCGACCGCCGAGGGACTGGCCGCGAAGATCGCTGCCCGCGCCCCCAATTCGCTCCGCAAGACCAAGCGGCTGATGCGCGACGCCGAAGCCCTGTGGGCCCTGATGCAGCGTGAGGGCGAGGCCTTCGGCTCCCAGATGTCCAGCCCCGAGGCCATGGAGGCCTTCATGGCTTTCACCCAGAAGCGGGCCCCGAACTTCGGCTGACCTTTGCCTTGATCCGGCCCTGCATTGCCCCTAGGTGCGCGCGCCATGAGCGCAGAGCCCATCCCGTCCACCTTCAGGATCATCGCGGAGACCGCCGCCGACCGTGACGAGGTCGAGGCGCTGGTCATGGACGCCTTCGGCCCAGGCCGGTTCGTGAAGACCGCCGAGCGCATCCGCGAGAGCGCCCGCATGGTCTCAGCCTTCGTCGCGCGCGAGGATGGCCGGCTGACGGGTTCGGTCCGCCTTTGGGCGCTCACGGTCGACGGTCTGGAAGCCCTGTTCCTCGGCCCCATCACGGTGGCGAAGGATGCCCGGCGTGGCGGCCTCGGCGCCGATCTGGTCGGCGCCTGCATAGGCGAGGCGCAGCAACAGGGTGTCGCGGGCATCCTCCTAGTCGGCGACGCCGCCTATTTCCAGCGCTTCGGCTTCCAGCCCGCCCCGAACGTCCGCTTGCCCGGACCCGCCGACCCACGCCGCGTGCTGTGGCTGCCGATCACCAGCGGCGCACCGTCGGGACTGGCGCTGCCGGCGTAAATCCTTCCCCTTTCGTCATCCTCCGCAAGCCGCGTCTTCGCGGCGCAGATCGGGGACCCGGCGGCGCGCGCAAGCGCGAACCTGTCGCGCATACTGACTCGTCCGGCGGCCTGCCTGAAAAGATCGCGTTCGGCGCCGCCGGGCCCCCCGGTCTCCGCTTCGCTTCGCCCGAGGATGAAGAAAGGACGAGGACCGCATCGCCGCCGACGGAGTTTCTATCTGGACCCCGGCCTTCGCCGGGGTGCACGGTGAATAGAATGACCGCCACGGATTCCAGCACAGGCCTTGCCGGCATCGCCGCCGCCGCGAAACAGGCGCCGGGTCGCGGCCTGCCGCCCGTGCATCTGTGGCATCCGGCCCATTGCGGCGACATCGACATCGTCATCCGCGCCGACGGCGTCTGGATGCATGAGAACTCGCCCATCGGCCGGGCCGAACTGGTGCGGCTGTTCTCGACCGTCCTGCGCAAGGACCCGGACGGCTATCATCTCGTCACGCCCGTCGAGAAGATGCGGATCGAGGTCGAGGACCTGCCGTTCCGCGCCGTGACCTTGACCCGCGACGGCGACGATCTGGTCTTCACCACCGACGTCGGCGACGAGACCCGTGCCGGTCCCGACCACCCCATCACCGTCGAGACCGACCCGGCGACCGGCGAGCCCGCCCCCCGGGTCCACGTCCGTGCTGATCTGGAGGCCCGGATCGCCCGCACCGTCTTCTACGATCTGGTCGAGATGGCCGAGGAGCGGGAGGGCCGGCTTCAGGTGCGATCCGGCGGGGTCTGGTTCCCGCTGGGCCCGCCGGGGGCCGGCGTCGCATGAGCCATCAGAACCTGAAGGCGCGGCTGACCGAACGCCTGGCGCCGGTGGAAAGCTGGCGGGCCGACGGTCACGCAATCCGCTCCGACTTCGATCTCAACCCCGGCATGACCAGCTGGGCGACCGGCCCGCTGAAGCCCGCCGCCGTCCTGATCCCCGTCATCGCCCGCCCCAACGGCGCCTGCGTCCTCCTGACCCGCCGCGCCGACAGTCTGACGAAGCACACGGGTCAGGTCGCCTTCCCGGGCGGCCGTCTCGACCCCGGCGAGGACCCGGTTCAGGCCGCCCTGCGCGAGGCGCGGGAGGAGGTCGATCTGGACCCTGCCGCCGTTCAGGTTCTGGGCCTGTCTGACGCCTATGAGACCGGCACCGGCTATCTGGTCACGCCCGTCATCGGCTGGATCGACCATCTGCCGCCTCTGACCGCCTCGCCCGCCGAGGTCGCCGAGATCTTCCAGGCGCCGTGGGACTTCCTCATGGACCCGGCCAATCACACCCGGGATCACCTTGAGGCGCCGGCCGGCGTGAAGCGGTGGTTCTGGGCCATGACCTGGAACGAGCAATACATCTGGGGGGCGACGGCCGGCATCATCCGTGCCCTGCGTGCCCGCCTGTACGGCGACGAGCCCAACCTGCCGGCGTCCGCGGCCGAGGACGCCGCGTGACCCGGCTGGAGAACCAGCCCTGGCTGACCAGCCCCGCCACCGCCGCCGTCTTCGATGCGCTGGAGGCGGCGGGCGGTCCCGGCTGCGCCCGTTTCGTCGGCGGCTCGGTCAGGAACGCCCTCGTCGGCCGCCCCGTGGACGACTTTGACGTCGCCACCCGCCTCTTGCCCGACCAGTCGATGCAGGCGCTTCGGGCGGCGGGCATCAAGGTCGTCCCGACCGGTCTCGCCCACGGCACGGTCACCGCCGTCTCCGAAAAGCTGCCCTATGAAGTCACCACCCTGAGGAAGGACGTGGAGACCGACGGCCGCCACGCCGTGGTGGCCTTCACCGACGACTGGGCCGAGGATGCCGCGCGTCGCGACTTCCGCCTCAACGCCCTCTACGCCGACCGCACTGGCCAGATCTTCGACCCGACGGACCATGGGGTGGAGGACGCGCTGGCCGGTCGCGTCGTCTTCGTCGGCGACCCGAACACCCGGATCGAGGAGGACTATCTCCGCATCCTGCGCTTCTTCCGTTTCTTCGCCTGGTACGGCCGGTCGGAACCCGACGCCGACGGCCTCGCCGCCTGCGCCGCCCACGCCGAGGGTCTGACCCGGCTGTCGGCCGAGCGGGTGTCGAAGGAACTGCTGAAGCTTCTGGCCGCCCCCGACCCGCGCCCGGCCGTTCATGCCATGGTTTCGGCCGGCGTCCAGTCGCGCCTGTTCCCCGCCGTCGCCGACCTCGCGCCGTTCGACGCCCTCTGCGACGCCAGCGACGATCCGGTCCTGCGCCTGTCCGCCCTCCTGCCTGACGATCCGGCGGCAGTGGCGAAGATCGCCCGCGACCTGCGCCTGACCAGGGCCGTGGAACTGCGTCTGGCCGAGGCCGCTGTCGGCCCGCTCGATCCCGCAACCGACGCCAAGACCCTGCGCGCCCTCATCTATCGCGAGGGCGCCCAAGCCGTCCGCGACCGCATCCTGCGCGGCGGCGCGGCAGGAGGAGGGGACACGGCCACGGCCCTCGCCCTGATCGAAACCTGGCCCGCCCCACGTCTGCCGGTGGGCGGCCGCGACCTGACGAAGCTGGGGATCGACCCCGGCCCGGAGCATGGCCGCATCCTGAAGGCCTTCGAGGCCGAATGGATCGAGGAGGATTTCCCGTCAGATGGCCACGCCGAACGGCTCAGGCGGCTGGCGCAGCCCTGACGTAGCGGGTGATCACCGGCCGGTGGTCCGATCCGTTCGGCCGCCCCAGCTTCCGCCCGATCAGGGCCAGATCGGGCGTGCGATAGGCCTGATCGATCGTCATTCCCCCGACCGCTGGTAGCTGCGACGGCCAGGTCCCCGGCCAGCCGGGCGCCGGGATCATCCCGCCCTCGCCCTTCATCAGCTTGCCGATCCGGGCGCTGGAGACGCTGTTGAAGTCACCGGCCACGATCACCGGCCCTTCGACCGAGCGCACCCAGGCCGCCAGCCCCTCGGCCTGCCGGATCTGCTCCCACTGCACCTGGAACGGCCAGGG
>CAMLNY010000097.1 GCA_946481405.1 uncultured Brevundimonas sp.
AAAGGTGAAGCGAGGACCCCTCCCCCCCTGCGGGAGAGGGAGACGGCGCACGAGAGCGCAGCGATCGCCCTTGCGCCGACGGGGAGGGGTGAAAGTCACTTTGATCAAGCGAGCACGGGACGCATCTCGTCCGCTTCCCGGTACCCCTCATCCGTCCCGAACCGCCCCCCGGCGATCCGGTTAGCGGAGGGGACCAGTGGAAAGCTGGAGGTCTCCAGCGGATGGGTCGCGCCCTCCGGCGTCGGCCTGAGGATGTTGCGGCCCTTCCCACGTTAGCCGGGCCACGGCCGCGCCGGGTTCTGGCCGCAGGCCCAACGACCAGTCTCCGTGCGTCAGAGTGATCACAGTCGCACCCAATGCTGGGTCAGGCCGGGCGTATCGACCCGGACCCTGTAGAGACCGCCCAGTGTCGGCTGCTCCGCCCGCTTGTCGGCGTTGTGGAGCCAAGCGCCGTCATCGACACCATAGCGATGCAGCTTGAGACCCTTGATGTCGACGAACCAGACGGCCCGGCGCGCGGCGTCCCAGACCGGGCTCTCGCCCAGCTCCGCTCCGGGTCCCAGACCAGTTCCGGCTCGCCCACCCGTCAGCTCCAGGAGTAGGCGGTCTTGGTCTGGGTGTAGAACTCCACCGCCGCGAACCCTTGCTCGCGGGCACCGTAGCTCGACGCTTTCGAGCCGCCGAACGGGACGTGATAGTCGACCCCGGCTGTCGCCAGGTTGACCATCGTCATGCCGGCGCGGGCGCGGCGCTGGAAGTCGCGGGCGTGCTTCAGGCTGGTGGTGACGATGCCGGCGGACAGGCCGAACTCGGTCGAGTTGGCGACGGCCAGAGCCTCTTCGTAGTCCTTGACGCGAATGGTCGAGGCGACCGGTCCGAAGACCTCCTCGGTGTTGATCCGCATCGACGGATCGGTGTCGGCGATCAGGGTCGGCTGGACGTACCAGCCGGGATTGTCGAGCTTCAGCCGGTCTCCGCCGGTGACGATGCGGCCGCCACCCTGGCGCGCGATGTCGATGTAGGAATAGCTGGTCTCCATCTGGGCCTCGCTGACGGCGGGTCCCATCTGAGTCGTCGGATCCAGCGCGTCGCCGACCTTCAGGGCCGCGACCTTCTCAGCCAGAGCGGCGACGAACCTGTCGTGGATCGCATCGGTGACGATCAGGCGGCTGGAGGCCGTGCAGCGCTGGCCTGTGGCGAAAAAGGACCCGTCGAGCGCCACCATCACGGCGCGATCGAGGTCGGCGTCGTCAAGGACGATCAGGGGGTTCTTGCCGCCCATCTCAAGCTGTACCCGCGCCTGACGCTTGATGGCGCCCAGAGCCACGCCCGCGCCGACGCCCTGCGAGCCGGTGAAGGACACTCCGTCCACATCGGGGTGGTCGACGATTGCCTGACCCACGCCGCCACGACCGATGACGAGGTTGAACACGCCTTTGGGCAGGCCGGCCTCGACCAGAATGTCGGCCAGCGCCGAGGCCGTGGCCGGAGTCGGCCCGGCGGGCTTCACCACCACCGTGTTGCCGAAGGCCAGCGCCGGCGCCGCCTTCCAGGCCGGGATGCTGGTGGGGAAGTTCCACGGCGTGATCAGGCCATAGACGCCGACCGCCTGACGATAGGTCTGGATCTCGACGCCGGGGCGGACGCTGTCGAGATTCTGGCCGTGGCGGCGCAGGGCCTCGCCGGCGAAATATTTGAGGATGCGACCCGCACGCACGGTCTCGCCGATGCCCTCGGGCAGTGTCTTGCCCTCCTCGCGCGAGAGCAGACGGCCGAGCTGTTCCTTGCGCGCCGCGATCTCGTCGGCGGCCTTCCGGAGCGTTCCCGCCCGGTCCAGTACATCGGAGCGAACCTCGGGCGAAGCCTCCGACCAGGCCGGGAAAGCTGCCTTCGCCGCAGCGACCGCCGCATTGACCTCGGCCTGACCCCCGTCCGGGGTGCGGGCGACGATGTCGTTGGTGTTCGACGGATTATGGCTCTCGGTCGGACGGGCGACCTCGGCGCGTTCGCCGTCGATCAGGTGGCTGAGGTTCAGGGTGTCGGTCATGCGGCGGTCCTTGCAGAAAAGCGCCGGCAACGGCGTCGCCGGGGAAGGCAGGGGTGTCAGCCGGTGATCTCTTCCAGTTCGCGGCCATGGGTCTCCTTAACCCGGGCCTGAACGAGGAACTAGGAGACCAGGGCGCAAGGGGCGCCGGTCAGGCGTAGCGCAGCGTGGTCTCGCTGACGGCGGCGTCGCGCCATTCCACCCAGTCGCCATAGGGATGGCAGCTGGCGAGGACGCGGCTCTCGCCGGTGGGCCAGGACGTGAGACGCAGTTCGACCTCGGTCCGGTCCTCGGTCCATTCGAACCCGATCCACAGCAGGGGCCGCTCGGGCGAAGCGGCTTCGCCGGCGAGGGCCATGGAGGCGACGACCTGGCGGCGCTCCCCGGCGCTCAGGTACTGCAGCACCATGGTGTGAACGACGACGCGGCAGACGCCCACGGCCTGGGGTTCGGCCAGACGCTCGGCCAGCCAGGGGGCGGCGTGGCCCTGATCGACCCGCGGCGGATGGACGGCGGCGATCTTGAGCGCCTCTTCCAGGCGTTTCGATCGGGTCGGCTGGTCGGCCCAGACGAAGGACAACAGGCGCTCGCGATGGGCGGCGTCCGAGGCGCGGAGGGGCAGAAGGTCGACGCCGCGGGCCGCCGCGATGGACACCGGCCGGGCGGTCGGCAGCGGACCGCGCCACTCCGGCGCGATCCGGACGCCTGACGCCGGATCGCCCGACTGCACCGAGCCGAGCCGGTGGTCGTAGCGGTCGAGGTTCAGGTTCAGGCCGCAGCTCGACCCCAGCTCCAGCAGTTCGAACGGCATCGGCCGGTCGAGCGGCGCGGCCATCAGGGCGGCCATGATCGCGCCGGTGCGGGCGACCTCATTGGTCTGTGTCGGGTGACGGATCCAGTCGGCGATGAAGGCGTCGGAGGCGGCCAGCGCCTCGCCTACTGCGCCGTCGAAGTCGCCATGCTCGCGGCGATACAGGGCGGCTAGAGAGGCGGGCGAACCGCGCCGGGCGAGCGAATGCAGCGCCCCGTTTACGCGCAGGCCGACGGCGGCGGCGGCGGCGTCACCCGGCCAGTTCCGCACCGCGCCCGCGGTGAGCGGCGCGAGAGACAGCTGCCGTCCGGCGGCGTCGAGAACGCTGGCGATGAAGGGGGAGCCCATGGCGCGGCAGCGATCGGCTTGCCGCGCGAGATCATCCTCATGCGCGACGGCGGTGAAGCCGATCATCAAGTCACCACCCGCATACACACGCGCCCGAAGAAAAACAGAACCTGGAAGTTTCGGCGCCGGTCTCGCCTCATGTCGCGGGGAGCGACCGGGTGATCCACGCCGGCGCGTCTTCACTGCCAAGGCTGGTAGACAGACGGACTTAATGCCCTGTGAAGGTCCGGCTAAGGGGTTTCCCGGATGCAACCTTAACCATCTTTTCAGCGGCCGCCGCCTAACAGCGGAACGGACGCCGGGGGATATGGCGGCTCATCCAGACATTCGAGCGACGTTGCATGGTTTTCCAATATACTAAGCGTGTTGCGACGTTCGTGCGTGCTCACCGCCAGACCACGGGGTTCTGAGACCATGATGTCGTCCATGAAAATCCCCCGCAAACTCAGCCTTTCCTTCGTCCTGATCTGCGTCTCGGCGGCTGTGATGATGACGGTGTTCTTCGGCACCATCATGATGATCCGCGCCTCCAACGAGAGCAGCAACCTGACCCGCACGGTCGAGGCCAAGGCGATGTCGCTGGAGACCTCAATCCTGCGCCAGAACAGCCAGTTCCGCGGGTTCCTGGTGACCGGGGACGAGACCTATCTGAAGTCCTACTACGAAGGCCGCGACGAGTACGACGAGACCGTCGTAGAGCTGAACGGCCTGCTGACCGACGCCGACAAGCGGGCGCTGGTCGAGCAGTCGCGCGTCGCCACCGTGGCCTGGCGCGCCAACTGGGGCGACCGGATGATCGCCATGGTCCGCGCCGGCGGCCGCGAGGAAGCCGCCCAGGCCGTCCGCGACGCGGGCAAGGCCGTTCTGGTCAGCGACGCCGTCCTGCCGCTGCGCGAGCTGCGCGAGGGCGAGGCTGCCCTGACCGCGCGCAACATGGCCCAGCAGGAAGCGGCCATCGTCGCCCTGATCGTCGGCAGCATCGCCCTGATCGCCATCGCCATGGTCTTGTCGGCCATGCTGAGCAAGCTGATCGCCCGGCCGATCACGACCCTGACCTCCGCGATGGGCCAACTGGCGGCCGGCGACAACGACATCGTGGTCGACGCCGACCGCAAGGACGAACTGGGCGACATGGCCCGCGCCGTTCTGGTCTTCCGCGACACCGCCCTGGCCAAGGCCGAGGCCGACGCCGCCAAGATGGAGGCCGATCGCGCCAAGGCCGCCGCCGAGCGCAACAAGGCGGAAGCCGATCAGGCCCAGCGCCAGGTCGTCGACGCCCTCGACACCGCTCTGGAGGCACTGGCCGCCGGCGACCTGACCCACGTCATCAGCACCCCCTTCGCGCCGGAATACGAACGTCTGCGCAAGGCCTACAACGTCGCCGTCCAGGGTCTGGAAGAAAGCCTCGCGGGCGTCGCCGGATCGGCCGAAAGCGTCCGCATGGGCGCCACCCAGATCTGCCATGCTTCGGAGCATCTGTCGCAGCGCACCGAGCAGCAGGCTTCCACCCTGCAGGAGACCACCACGGCAACCAACCAGGTCACGGACATGGTCGGCGGCACCGCCCGCAGCGCCTCGGAAGCCCGCACCGCCATCACCATGGCCAACGGCGACGCCGCCGACGGCCGGGCCATCGTCGAACAGGCCATCTCGGCCATGGACGCCATCAAGGTCGGCTCGCAGGAGATCAGCGAGATCATCGCCATGATCGACGGCATCGCCCTGCAGACCAATCTGCTGGCGCTGAACGCCGGGGTCGAGGCGGCCCGCGCGGGCGAGACCGGCCGCGGCTTCGCCGTCGTCGCCGGCGAGGTTCGCGAACTGGCCAGACGCACCGTGGACGCCGCCAAGGACATCAAGGAACTGATCAGCAAGTCGTCCGAGGACGTGAAGCAGGGCGTCGACCGCGTGGCCGAGACCGGCGAGATGCTGGCGCGGGTCGTGTCCAGGATCGGCGACGCCAACACCCTGGTGGTCAACATCGCCCACGGCGCCCAGACCCAGGCCGAGAACATGAAGCAGGTGAACGGCGCCGTCGCCAGCATGGACCGCTCGACCCAGCAGAACGCCGCCATGGCCGAGGAAGCGACCGCCGCCGCGCGCATCCTGTCGACCGAGGCCGACGAACTGGCGACCCTGGTCGCCCGCTTCCGCCTGAACCCCGGCCGCGAGGTCGCCGCGAACCGGACGCCCGCTCCGGCTTCGCCGGCCAGACCCCAGCCACGCATGGTCGCCCGCACAGCCGGCGCCCTGGCTCTGAAGCCGGTCGCGGTCGAGGACGACTGGCAGGAGTTCTGATCGGACCTCCACCAGCCGGAGACTTGCCGGATCCACGTTTCGAGACGGATCGCGGATCGTCGCACAGCGGCGGTCCGCTTTTCTTTGGCCGCTATTGACGGCTCGCCGCGCGGCCATTTCGGCAGGTACGTAGAACTACGTAGTGGATACTACGTATAAATACTTGAAGTGACAACGAGCGATCAAGTCTAGTCTGTCTATCTGCGTAGTTATTCTTTGATGACTTAACCAAAAATACGGCTTTCAAGCATAGAACAAGGTCAAATCCCTCCTGGAGACCTCCCTTGAAATCCCTCTATATCACCGCCGCGCTCGCTCCCCTGCTGCTGGCGGCGCCGTCCTACGCTCAGACCGCGCAAGCCCCGGCCCGTCAGACGGCTTGGGAGGCCAGCCGGACGCGCGTCAGC
>CAMLNY010000098.1 GCA_946481405.1 uncultured Brevundimonas sp.
CCTCGGCGTCGCCGCCGGCGACGGCTTCCTGGAACTTCTTCAGGAAGGTGCGGACGCGGGTGCGGCGCGACTTGTTCACTTCGGTGCGCGCGGCGATCTTGCGGATCGCTTTCTTGGCGCCGGGATTGTTGGCCATGGTCGGAACCTATCAACGGAAACGCCGCGGACACCCCGTCCACGGCGCGGAAATCTTCAAGAGCGGGCGGCTATAGCGGAAGGGACCGCGCGGGGCATGCGGAGTCTGGGACGCGCGATCAGGGTTCTCCTGACAGACCCTTGTGGTGACACTTGACGCAGTATGGTTACAATTGTAACCACATGGCGACAGGTGAAACTCCGAGGCTCGCCATGGACGAGATGACCCCACCCACCGACGCCGAACTCGACATCCTGAAATGCTTCTGGCGCGACGGAGACCTGAGCGCCAGCGAGGTGCGCGCCCGGATCGCCGACAGCCTGGGCTGGACCTCGTCCACCACCCGGACCGTGCTGGAGCGGATGCGGGCCAAGGGGCTTCTGGCCCGGCGCGAGGCCCACGGCATCGCCGTCTATTCGGCCGTCCAGCCCAAGGTCGCCGTGATCGGCGGCCTGATGCGACGTCTGTCCGCCGTGCTGGAGCTGGCGGGGCCGCTTCCTGCCTCGGCCTTCTCGGGCAGCGCCCTTCTGGACGAGGCCGACCTCAAGGCGCTCGAGGCGGCGCTCGGTGAGGCGTCCGACGCGGAGACCGCCCAATGACGCCGCCGGAGCTGATGGCCCTGTCCCTGATCGGCTCGGTCCTCGCCTCGGCCGCGGCCTGGGGCGCGGCCGTCCTGATCGAACGGGGCAGCCGCGACCCGCGCCTGCGCGACGCCGTCTGGGGCGGCGGGCTGTTGTTGGGGCTTCTTCCTGTCCTCGCGGTGGCCCTGATGCTGCTGAGCCCCGCGCCGGTGCGCGAGGTCGTCGCGACCGCTGGCCGCGGCGGGTTTCCTCGGCCTGATCCGGCTCGTCGCCCTCGCCCTGCGCATTCTGAGACTGGCCCGACTGATCGCCCGGGCCACGCCCGTGGATGCCCCCCTTCAGACCCGCATCGACAGCCTGGCCGGACGCCTTGGCGTACGCGCGCCGGACGCCGTGGTCAGCGCGGCGGCTGGAGAGACCCTCCTCGCCGGCCTCGGGCGTCCCCGGCTGATCCTGCCTGTGTCCGGTAAGTCCCTGCCCGACGCGATCATCCTCCATGAGCTGGCCCATCTGAAGCGCGCGGACCACAGGACCCTGTGGCTGGAGGAGGCGATCGCGGTCGTCCTGGCCTTCAATCCCCTGATCCCGCTCCTGCGCGCCCGACGTGACGCTGCGCGGGAGGAGGCGTGCGACGCCCTGGCCCTGACCGGGGCCGACCCCGAAGCCCGCCGCGCCTACGCCCGAACCCTGATCCAGGCCTTGCGGGACCGCGCCGGTCCGGCGAGCGCGAGCGGCGGCCTCGTCGCCCTCACCTTCACCGGCGCCGGAAGGACCACCGCCATGCATCGCCTGAACGCCGTCATGAACCCGGCCGCCCCGGCCGGCCGCCGCGTGCGCGGGATCGCCGCGGGTCTCGTTCTGGGCCTCGTCGTCGGGGCCGGCTCCGCCTCCTGGGCCATCGCCGCCCACCGACCCGTCGAGACCGTGGTCCGCGCGGGCGTCGCCGCCGCTCCGCCCGCCACGGATTTCGCCTGGGTCAGCGCGGCCCTCGATCCCGTCTACAAGGCCGCCTGGCCCGAGGCCTGCGGCTTCGGGGCCGAGGGCGACGGCCGGATCTTCGTCCATGCCGGAGCCTGCGAGACGGGCGATGGCTCCAGACTTGAAATCCTGAGCCTCGCAGGCGTCGCCTTCTCGACGGACGCCCGGGCGGCCTTCACGGCGGTCAAGGCGGCCTGCGACGCCGGCCGGCCGGTCGAGATCGCCTATGCCGAGAACGGGGCGCGCGCCCGCAGGTCCGTCGCCTGTCTCAGCGCCGCCGTCGCCCCGCCCGAGCCGGTGCGCTTCACAGTCGATCTGTCCTACGACCCGGCCATCCGCATCGCCGCAGGCGACCGGCTGGAGATCGAGCTGAAGCGCGACATGGAGCAGGGCGGCACGGCCTCGACGGGGATCGTGCTGGATCTGGCGCCGGGCGCTATGCCGGGACAGGCCTTCGCCGACCTTCGCCCGCCGCTGCTGCCAACCGATCTTCGCAATGGTCCGATGTTCGCCCTGTCCGCCCGGATCGTCGGATCGAACGGGGTGGTGAAGGCCGTGTCCGATCGCGATCTCGACCGTCCCCATGCGCCCTATGTGCAGAGCGCCGCCGCCATTTCGACCGCCATGCGGATGCTGCCGGCGGACGGTCAGGCGGCGTCGGCGGCCCGGATGGCCGTCGACAGCGCGGGCGCGGCCCTGCCGCCCGAGACCGCCGCCCGGTTCCGGCGCGCTTCGGCCTCGGACTATCAGCGCTACTGCGCCTCGGGCGATTCCGTAGAGGAAGGCTTCTGCGCCGGCGTCCTGTTCGCGAGCCTCGGGGGCGAGCCGAAGGCCGGCTTCTGCCTGCCCGAAAACCTGTCGGGAAATCGCGCGGCCATCTCCGCCTATCTCGCGCGCGCCAAGGCCGAGATCGCCCGCCTGAGCCCGCGGCGGGACGAGGGCGCCTATGAGTATTCAGAGCGGGCCCTGCGCCGCGCCTATCCGTGCCAGGCCGTGGCGGCTCCTGCTGCGGCGGCCCGGACCTATCAGGCGCGCATCTCCATCAGCGAGAACGGCCGGCTCGCCGCCTCGGATCGGCTGCGACTTCTTCCGAACGGCGACGCCTCGACAGTCCTGACCGTCGACGGCGTCGGCTATCGCTTCCAGCTGCGACTGTCTGAAGCGGAGCGAGGCCCCGAGGGGCAGGCGCTCATGGACACAAACGCCCACGTGGAGCGCGCCCTGCCCTCCGGCGGCTGGAAAACGACATCGCGCCCCCGCCTGACCATGCGTGCCGACGGCCAGGCGCGGATGACCTGGGGTGAAGAGGCCGGGTTGCTGTTCGATATCGTCGTCGAACCCGCCTGACCTAGCGGCCGGTGAACTCCGGCTTCCGCTTCTCGACGAAGGCGGTCATGCCCTCCTTCTGGTCCTCGAAGGCGAACAGGGAGTGGAACAGGCGACGTTCGAACTGAACGCCGTGAGCCAGGGTCGTCTCCAGCGCGGCGTTGACCATCTCCTTGTTGGCCATGACGGCCAGCGGGCTTTGGGACGCGATCTTCGCGGCGATCTTCCTGACCTCGTCCAGCAGGGTCTCGTGCGGGAAGACGCGCGAGGCCAGACCGGCGCGTTCGGCTTCCTCCGCGTCCATCATCCGCGCGGTCAGGCACATGTCCATGGCCTTGGACTTGCCGACCAGACGGGTCAGCCGCTGGGAACCGCCGATGCCCGGCGCGACGCCGAGGTTGATCTCCGGCTGGCCGAACTTCGCCCTGTCCGAGGCGATGATGAAGTCGCACAGCATGGCCAGCTCGCAGCCGCCGCCGAGGGCGAAGCCGTTGACCGCCGCGATGATGGGTTTGCGGAACCGGGCGATCCGGTCGTGGCCGAGGGCGAAATAGTTGCCCGTGTACATCCGGGCGTAGGACTGGTCGGCCATCTCCTTGATGTCGGCGCCGGCGGCGAAGGCCTTGTCGCCCGAACCGGTCAGGATCAGGCAGCGCACACTGTCGTCATGCTCGACGCCATCCAGGAAGTCGGCGATGTCCTTGAACAGGGCCGAGTTCAGGGCGTTCAGCGCCTCGGGCCGGTTCAAGGTCACCACGGCATATCCGTCGGCGTGCCGCTCGATCAGGATGTTGGAATAGGTCTCGGCCATGGCGGTGTTCCTCTTATGCATCGCCTGCATACCGGTCCGGCCCCGGGGACGAAACCCGGATTGCCCCGGGCGAACGCCGGGTTAGGGTGCCGGACAACCTTTGGGGGAAGATCATGCTCGTCTGGTTCTGACCGCCGCCCTTCTGCTGGCTGAGCTCAGCCCCGAGGCTCACGCCCGTCTTGAGCCGTTCAGGACGGCGGCGGCCGAGGCGCGGGCCGAACTGGCGGCGCTGGACGACGAGGCCTCTGTGTCGACGCGGCTGATCGCCCTGCGGGCTCTGGACCAGCGGCCGATGATGACGCGTCTCGATCTTTCGGACCTGTCCGAACCGGACCAGCGCGAGGCGCGCGCCTTCATGGACGCGGAGATCAGCCGGCTGAACGAGGAGAATGTCGCGGCCCTTCTGGCCATGGTCCCGGCTGAAGGCTGGTTCTCCAGCAAGACCTACGGACAGGAGGCGGCCACCGGGGCCTTCCTCGTCATCCAGCATTCCAACATGGACCTGCAGAAGCGCTTCCTGCCCACGATCGAGGCCATGTCCGAACGCGGCGAGGCGCTGAAATCGGAATACGCCCTGATGTACGACCGGATCGCGGTCGCCGAGGGCCGGCTGCAGCGCTACGGCACCCAGATGCAGTGCGTTGACGGCTTCATGCGCCCCTATCCGACCGAGGATCCGGACCGGCTGGAGGAGCGCCGCGCCCCGATGGGTTTCCGTTGGCCCGACTACGCCGGCTACCTGGCCAACTTCGGCGCCTGTCACCGCTAGACGAGGGTCAGCCCTCCCACTGGAACACCTCGGTGATCTCGACGCCGAAGACGGCGGCGATGCGGAAGGCGGCCTCGAGGCTGGGCGAGTATTTGCCCTGCTCCATCGCGACGATGGTCTGGCGCGTCATGCCGATGCGGGCGGCGAGGTCGGCCTGGGTCATCTCGTTCGCGTGGAAGCGCAGCTCGCGGATGCGGTTCCTGATCGGCGGCGGCCCCTTGGTCACCGCAGGCCCCGGAGCAAGGCGATCGTCAGCCCGGCCCGCACCAGTTCCGACATGACGATGCAGGCGATCATGACATTGGCCAGCAGGACGAGCACGCCGCTGCTGGTGACCTTAAGATGCGTGCCGAAGGTCGGGGCGGCCAAGGCCGTGAAATAGGCGCCGACGGCCAAGGCGATCACCAGCATGATCAGGAGCATCAGCGACACGTGGCTGGCCTTCAGCGCGGCGTGGACCTCGCGCTCGTCACGCGTTCCCCGCTCGGCCTTGGGCGTGGTCAGGGTCGCGATCGCGGTCAGGGTCACCTCGACGACCGCCACCACGAAGACGGCGCCGGCGAAACCGAGGCCCATCACCATGGCGAAGCGGGGATCGTCCAGACCGCCGTGCACCACCCGGTCGATCAGTTCCCGGAAATAGACGGTCCACACGATCACGGTGACGAAGACGGTGATCCACAGGTGCTTCTCGCGAAACGACATCGAACAGGCTCCCACCGCGACAGGCGGCGAGTCGGTGTCGCACATAACCGACTTTATGTCCAATATTCTTTACATGAAGTCCGATTGATCAGACTTCGACCATTCCGGCCAGCTTCGATACCGTGTTCCAGTTCCGGCCGGTGCCCATGCCGAGCATCTTCGGCGTCGCCTTCTTGAAGATCTCGCTCTCGCCCTGACCGCGCGGGAACCAGAAATAGAGGACGCCGTCGATCGCCTCGACCGCCTCGCCGTCCCGACACAGGGGCTGAACGGCGTCCAGCGCGCCCGCCTTGATCCCGTCCTTCATCACCATGGCGACGACCTTGGCGGGATGCGCTTCCGCCTCCTTCGGAAAGGGATTGGCCGCAATCAGCTTCGCCCACTGATCCGGCGTTCGGGCCATAGCGACAATCTTCAGGCCGAAGGTCAGGTCCATCGCCGTCTCGATGGCGCCCTCCAGCTCGGCCGTCGTCATCCCGCTCTCGACCACCAGATTGCCGCTGGCCTGAAGCGTGCGCGGGTTCTT
>CAMLNY010000099.1 GCA_946481405.1 uncultured Brevundimonas sp.
GCCCCTGATGGTTACGGAGAACGGCTCGGCCTGGTATGACCCGCCCCAGGCCATCGACGGCCGCATCCACGATCCGATGCGGGTCGACTACCTCCGGAACCACCTGAAGGCCGTCCACGACGCCATCGGAAAGGGGGTGAGGATCGAGGGCTATATGGCCTGGTCGCTGCTGGACAACCTCGAATGGTCGCTAGGCTACGCCAAGCGGTTCGGCATCACCCACGTCAACTTCCTGACCCAGGAGCGGACGATCAAGGACAGCGGCTACCTCTACGCCGAGGTCATCAAAACGAACGGAGCCAACCTCTAGGGCCGGACCCGCGCGTAGAACCGCTCGATCAGGTTTAGCCGCTCCGGAAACGGGATGGGCTTGGCCACCGGCCCGTCGTTGGTGAACTCCAGCAGTTGGTCCGGCTGGGCGCCGAACTCCGGCCAGGCCGGGCGGTCGCCGCCGTTCGGATCGCCGACGCGGGCGAAGGTCGTCCAGTAGTCGGCCATGGCCGTCGCCGCCCGCTGGTCCCGCTCGCCCATCGGCCGCCCGACCTTGTCGAGATTGTCGAACACATAGGGTCGCTCGGACGCGTGGGTCGCGCCCCCGCTCGGCTCCGGATTGGACTCAGGCACCACGTCGAAGCGGTAAAGGTAGGTCGGCTGTCCCGCTCGTGCATGCAGCCGCGCGAGATGCCGCGCCGGCTCGTTGAAGATCAGGTCCGAAACGACATGGGCATCGTAACCAGCCTGCCCCTCATAGGCGGCGACCATAGCGTCGTATTCGGCGTCCGTCATGGCGTCGTCGGTGCGCCCATAGGCTCCGGCGTCGGTCGGGCGGATCCACCAGAATTCGGCGCTGTTGGTACCGATCATCAGGGGCACGGGCGCCTGACGCCCGGCGGCGAAGGCCTCGACCACATCCTCGGACAGGACCTGACCGTCGACGACCAGATTGTCGCTGTAGAACGCGGGCATGGGGGTCAGGAGCCGCTCCGCCGGCAGGCGACGCAGATCGTCCGCCGTCGCGTTCGGCAAGCCCGCTGAACGGGCGAAGATCGTCCCCAGCGTCTGGGCCGACGGTCGTCCCGGACGATCGTCGGCCAGCAGGGCCGATCGCTGACGGCCCAAACCCGATTGAACCACGGCGCGCCGGAACAGGCCGCGAGCGGTCGGTGCGACCATCAACTGCATCACCGCCGCGCCGCCGGCCGACTCGCCGAAGATCGTCACCTGATCCGGATCGCCGCCAAAGACCGCGATATTATCGCGCACCCATTGCAGGGCCGCGATCTGGTCCATGACGCCATAGTTGCCGGCCGGTTCGCCTGCCGCCCGCTCGAACGCCAGCGCTGGATGATCGAAGAAGCCCAGCCGACCAAGACGGTAGTTGATAGTCACCACGACCATACCGCGCCGCGCCAGATTCGTCCCGTCATACAGCGGCGGCGTGCCCGAGCCGTTGTTGTATCCGCCGCCGTGGATCCAGACCATGACCGGCAGGGGCTCGCCCTGCCCGGCCGGTCGCCAGACGTTCAACGTCAAACAGTCTTCGCTCGGGGTCCCCGGCCCCACGCCCGGGTCGCCATTGGCGGGCGCCTGAATGCAGATCGCCCCCACGTCGCCCGCGTCACGCTCGCCGCTCCACGAGGCGGGGGCCTGGGGCGGGCGCCAACGCAGCGCCTGAACCGGTGGCGCAGCGAATGGAACGCCCTTGAAGGATTCGATCCCGTCGGACTGCCGTCCGACCAGCCGCCCCTGGGCCACCTGCACCTGCGGATCGGGGGTCTGGACAGGCGAAAGAAGCATCTGGGCGACCAAGGCGAGACTGGCGAGGGACATGCGTCGATCCTAATGGCGCAGGCGTTCGAAACAATCTTCACCGTTAGCGGAGCCTTTTCACAAATCGCGCGTTGGGCCGGATCGGGGGAGACGGTACGCGTGCGGGCACTGGAACAGGCGATCGACTTGGCGGCTGCCTTCGAGGCGTCGACGAACCCCTACATGCTGCTGACGCCGGACCTGCGCTATGCGGGAATGAACGCCGCCTATCTGGCCGCCGTGGGCAAGACTCGCGACGAATTGATCGGCCGTCCGATCTTCGACATCTTCGACGGCGGTCCGACTGAAGAAGGCGCCGAGAACGCACGCCAGTTGCGCGCCTCTTTCGACAAGGTCCTGACGACCGGAGAGCGGGATCACCTCGCACTGATCCATTTCGCCATTCCGATTACCGGTGCTGATGGCCGCACGACCATGGACGACCGCTACTGGAGCGCCAGCCACACGCCGCTCCACGACGCCGAGGGCCGGATCGTCCTCATCCTGCAGCACACCTCCGACATCACCGAACTCGAACGACTGCGGCGTGCCCGCGAAACGGGCTCCTCCGTCAGCGAACTGGACATGATTCTTGGCGGCGGCGTCATGACCCGCGCCCGCGCCGTTCAGGAGGACAACCGACGCCTCGAGACCGAGCGCAACCGCCTCGTCGAGATGTTCATGTCCGCGCCCGGTTTCGTGGCCATCCTGTCCGGACCCGACCACGTCTTCCAGATGCAGAATGAAGCCTACGCGCGAATGGTGCGTCGCGACGATGTGGTCGGCAAGCCCATCCGCGACGCCCTGCCCGATCTGGAGGGTCAGGGTTATTTCGAACTGCTGGACTCCGTCTACGCGACGGGGGAGCCCTACGAGGGCAAGGGGGCTCTGGTCACCTTCCAGCCCGCGGACGCCGAGGTCGAGACCAGTAGATACGTCGACTTCATCTACCAGCCGATCCGGGACTCGTCGGGAGAGGTGGTCGGCATCTTCGTCCAGGGTCACGACGTGACCGAAACCGTCCTCGCCGCCCAGCGCCAGCGCCTGATGATCGACGAACTGAATCATCGGGTGAAGAACACCCTGGCGACGGTTCAATCGATCGCCATGCAGACCGCGCGCTCGCATGAGGATCCGAAGACCTTCGCCGAGAGCTTCCAGGCACGGCTGATGAGCCTGTCGCACACCCATGACCTGCTGACCCGCAGTCATTGGGAGGGCGCCGACCTTCGCGCTGTGCTGGAGCACGAGACGGCGGCGCACGGGCCGACGCGGATCATGCTGAATGGCCCCTCGCTCGCGCTCGGACCGGCGGCGGCGCTGTCACTGGGGATGATCTTCCACGAACTGGCGACCAACGCGGCCAAATACGGCGCCCTGTCGATTCCGGAGGGTCGGGTCTTCGTCGACTGGGCCATCGCCAACCAACTGAACCGCGTCCTGACCCTCGCCTGGCGGGAGGTAGGCGGGCCGCCGGTCGCCCCGCCGACCCGCAAGGGATTCGGCAGTCGACTGATCGAAAGGAACGTGCGTCACGATCTGGCGGGCGATGCCAAACTCAGCTACGCAAACGACGGTTTTATAGCGGAATTCTCGATTCCGCTTGATAGGGACTCGCAACACGATGGCTGAAGGTCTGACGGGTCGCCGCATCCTGGTGGTCGAGGACGAATCCCTGGTCGCCATGTTGCTGGAGACTATCCTGGAAGATATGGGCGCCGTGCCCGTCGGGGCCATCTCGACTGTGGACGAGGCGCTCGAAGTCGTGGTCGACGATCCCCTGCTGGAGGCCGCCCTGCTGGACGTGAACGTGGCCGGCAAGGAGGTCTTCCCGGTCGCGGAGGCGCTGACGGCCAGGGGCGTGCCCTTCGTCTTCTCCACCGGCTATGGCGAAGGCGGCTTGCCCGATCACTGGCGCGGTCATCCGACCATCCAGAAGCCCTTCACCGAGGAAGCCGTGAAGGCCGCTCTCCACAAGGCGCTGGGCGTCGCGGAAGCCTAAAGGTCGCGGATCACGGCCTTCGCCGCATTGTGCCCGGGCGCCCCGGTGACGCCGCCGCCGGGATGGGCGCCGGCCCCGCACAGGTAGAGACCCGGAACCGGCATCCGGTGATCCGCATGACCCAGCACCGGCCGGGCGCTGAAGAGCTGGTCCAGCGTCAGCCGCCCGTGGAAGATGTCTCCGCCGACCAGACCGAACCGCCGCTCCAGATCGCGCGGCCCCAGCGCCAGCCGGCCCAGCACCGAGGCCTTGAAGCCCGGCGCATGCCGGTCGACTGTGTCGATCATCAGGTCAGCCACCGTGTCGCGGTGCTCGTCGCCCAGCGCCGGATCGACATGCTGGCAAAACAGGCTGGCCACATGCTGTCCGGGCGGCGCGAGCGTGTCGTCCAGCGTCGATGGGATCAGCATCTCCACGATCGGCTTTGACGACCAGCCGTTCAACCGCGCCTCCGCATGCGCCCGATCCATGTAGGCGAGACTCGGGGCTATGATGATGCCCGCCGTGTGGTGATCGCCCGGCTCCGGCCGGACGGTGAATCGTGGCAACTCCGACAGGGCGACGTTCATGCGGAAGGTGCCCGACCCTGACGCATAGCGGCTCATTCGCTCGGTGAAGTCTGCCGGGACCACGGCCGGATCGACCAGCCGGTCGAACAGCAGGCGCGGATGCAGGTTCGAGACCACAGCCCGGCCGCGTACCATATCGCCCGCCGTCGTCACCGCCCCGACCGCCCGGCCGTTCTCGGTCAGGACCTCGGCGACCTCCGCATCCAGCCGGATATCGACGCCACGTTCGATACAGGCCGCCGCCATCGCTTGGGAGATCGCCCCCATGCCGCCGATGGCGTGGCCCCAGACGCCCTTCCTTCCGTTCACCTCGCCGAACACGTGATGCAGCAGGACGTAGGCAGAACCCGGCGTATAGGGGCTGGCGTAGTTGCCCACGACGCTGTCGAAGCCAAACAGGGCCTTGATCGGATCGCTCTCGAACCAGCCGTCCAGCCAGTCGCCCGCCGACTTGGCGAACAGATCCAGCAGGTCGCGCCGTCCCGTCAGATCGAGCCCGCCCAGCTGCCGCGCGACACCCGCCGACTTCGCCATCTCCGGCAGGGCCTGCATCCAGCCGCCCGATGGCAGATTCGGCGGCGCCTCCAGCACCAGGGCGCGCAGCACCGCCGCCACGGCCTCCAGCCGCGCCTCATACTCCGGCAGCCGCTCCGCATCCTTCGCCGAGAACCGCGCCGCCTCGCCTTGCGTCCGCCCTTCCCCGGCGAGGAAGGCGTCGCCGTCCAGCGGCAGGAAGTTCGACATCCGCCGCTCGACGATCTTCAGCCCGTGCCGCGCCAGTTCCAGATCGGCGATGACCTTCGGGTTCAGCAGGCTGACGGTGTAACTGGCCGTGGAGTTGCGGAAGCCGGGGTGAAACTCCTCCGTCACCGCCGCACCTCCGACGACATGCCGCCGCTCCAGCACCGTGACCCGCAGGCCCGCCCGTGCCAGATAGAAGGCGCAGACCAGCCCGTTGTGGCCCCCGCCCAGAATGACGACGTCGGTTTCGGTCCTGGACATGCGCCAGCCTTAGCGCGAATTCGCCCTCGCCGCGCGAAGCGCCGCATCGATCGAGCTGTGGACGGGAAGGTCCCAGACTTCGGGACGGCAGGCCGCCTCCACCAGCGCCGCCTGATCGGCGTCGGCGGCCGCCCGCCCGCCATACTCCTCATCCCGGCGGATCACGCCATAGCGTCCGTTCGTGAGCGGCGTGCTCCACTGCAGGTCGACCGCCAGATCGCTTCGAGTGCAATCGATGACCCACCCCGCCCACTGGCCGCGCCCGGCCGTCATCGTCAGACTGACGACGTCCCATTGCGGCCCACCGCCTTCCAGAGTCGCGCGGTCCATGAAAACGGGGGCGGCGCCCGGGCGGAACATGGACGGCCCCTCGTGGTGGAAGTACCACCGGTTGGCGGCCGGGGAGACGGTGAACGCGGCCATGTCGGCCAGGT
>CAMLNY010000100.1 GCA_946481405.1 uncultured Brevundimonas sp.
CGGTGAACGTGGGCGTTCCCCGCTCCGCCTACACGGTGATCACGGTGCCGGATCGGTCGGGTCCATGATCCAGTTGACCTCATGGGTGATGCGCCGTTCGCCGTCGATGAGGCCGTGCACCCGCCAGGTCGTGGCCGAGACCGTGCCCCGGGCGATCGCCCCCGCCGCCACGGTCAGATCGCGCTCGGCGAGGCTGACCGCATGGTCGGATTCGAACCGGTCGAGCAACAGGCCGAGCCGCTGCGCTAGCCCCTCCACGCTCTGCGAGAACATACCGGTGAAGGTCTCGGCCAATGGACCGCTCGTCAGGTCGATCTCTCCCGGCGGCGAGCCGAAGCCCAGCGCTCCGAAGACGTAGTCCGGGTTCGGAATCGTCGTGCAGTCAATGATCTCGCGCGTGGCGATGTTGCGATACGATACGCACAGCCCGACCGCATTGGCCGCCATCCGCTCCGCCACCCAGCCCGGATTGATCCCCGTCCCGGCCAGGGTCGCGCCGCCCTTCCGCGCGCTCTCCGCCAGTTGCTCCGCATAGGCGCGGCCCAAGGCGGCGGGCTCGAAATAGTGGTTGATCGAGACGACGTTCTTGCCGCTTTCCAGCAGGCGTATCACGTCGGCGTCGTGGCCCGTATAGGGCGCCGACAGCATGGGCGCGTGCACCACGATGTCGGCGTCGATCTTCAGGATCTCATCGATAGACCGGGTCGCGATCACTCCGGTCTCGGGTCGCCGCGCGATGTCGCCGGCATCCCGCCCGGCCTTGGCCTCGCCATAGACGAGCAGCCCGACCAGCTGGAACCGGTCGTCGTCCAGCACGGCCCTCAGACAGGCCTTGCCCATTGAGCCGGTCGCCCACTGGATCACCCGGATGGGTCTGGTCATTCCGCCTCCTCGACGCTGTCGCTGCTTTCTTGCCCCGAACGCCGGGCGCATAAGTCCAGAAACGCAAGCCGCTTGCCAAGCGCCGGTGAAAGCTTAGTGTGTTTACGCAAGCGACATCAAGTCGTCCGGAGAGACGCCCATGGCCGAGCCGCCCTTCTGGCAGGCGCTGATGAAGTCGGTGAATTTCTACGCCCGCTTCGCCCCCTCCTTCACCCGCGTCGGCTATGTCGCGCGGGGCCTGCCGTTCAAGCCGGTGAAGGCCAACTATGCGGGCCAGAACTGGCTGGTCACCGGCGCGACGGGCGGCCTCGGGAAGGCGACGGCGCTGCGGGCTGTGGCCAAGGGCGCGACCGTCTACGCCATCGGCCGCAACGTGAGGGCGCTCGGCGACCTGGTCCGCGAGGCGCGGGGGCCGGCCAAGATCGTACCCGTCACCTGCGACCTCTCCTCAATGTCCGCCGTCGCGGGCCTCGCCGCCCGGCCCGAGGTCGCGGCGGTGACGTTCGACGTCCTGGTCAACAACGTCGGCCTTCTGATGCGCCACTACCAGGCGACGCCGGAGGGGCTGGAGACCTCCTACGCCACCAACCTCCTCGGCCACTGGATTCTGACGGAGGATTTGCACAAGGCGGGCTTGCTCAAGCCCGGCGCAGCCGTCATCAACGTCGTCTCGGGCGGCCTCTATAACCTCGGCCTCAACAAGAAGATGCTCAACATCCCCGAGGAGCACTTCAACGGCTTCGCCGCCTACGCCGCCCACAAGCGCGCCCAGTTGGCCCTGGCCGAGCACTGGCGCGCCGCCTGGGCCGCAGACGGCATCAGGACCTACGCCGTCCATCCGGGTTGGGCCGATACCGCCGGCGTGAAGACCAGCCTACCGAAGTTCCGCAAGGTCCTCGCCCCCATTCTGAGGAACGACCACGAGGGCGCCGACACCATCGACTGGCTGGCCGCCACCCGTCCTGCCGAAGTGGTCGACGAGATCTGGTTCGACCGCAAACCGCGCACCGCCCACGCCTATCCCCATACCCGCAACCCGCGAACGACCATCCCCGACATCGTCGCCTTCCTTGAGGCCGACCGACAGCGGCTGGCAGTCTGAAGCCTTGCCGCCGTCGCCCCGATCCGCGATGGATCGGGGATGGCGAGCGACACGATCAAGGCGGACGGCTGGCGATTCTGGATCGACCGGGGCGGCACCTTCACCGACATCGTCGCCCGCGCCCCCGACGGCGCCCTGACGACCGCCAAACTCCTGTCCGACAATCCGGACCAGTATGAGGACGCCGCCGTCGAAGGCGTGCGCCGCATCCTGAAGGCTGTGCCCGGTCCGCTTCCCGTCGGTCTCGTCACCGACATCCGCATGGGCACCACGGTCGCCACGAACGCCCTCCTCGAACGCAAGGGCGAACCCACGGTCCTCGCCATCACGCGCGGCTTCGGCGACGCGCTGAAGATCGGCTGGCAGGCCCGCCCTGACATCTTCGCCCGCCACGTCGTCGTGCGCGAGCCGCTGAACGATCGGGTCATCGAGATCGACGAACGCGTCCGGGCCGACGGGGCCGTCGACTGCCCGCTGGACGATGCCGCCGCCCGCGCCGACCTCTCCGCCGCCTTCGCCGAGGGCTATCGGGCGCTGGCCATCGTCCTCGTCCACGGCTGGCGTTTCACCGATCACGAAAGTCGGCTGGCGGCCATCGCCCGCGAGATCGGCTTCACCCAGATCTCCGTCAGCCATGAGGTCGGCGCCCTGATCAAGCTGATCGGGCGCGGCGACACGACCGTGGCCGACGCCTATCTGTCGCCGGTGCTAGACGCCTATGTCGCCCGCGTGGGTCGCGCTCTCGGCCCCGACACGCCCCTGATGTTCATGCAGTCGTCGGGCGGCCTGGCCAGTCCCTCGGCCTTCCGGGGCAAGGACGCCATCCTGTCGGGCCCGGCCGGCGGCGTGGTCGGCATGGCCTCGACGGCCGAGGCCGCCGGCTTCGACCGCGTGATCGGCTTCGACATGGGCGGCACTTCGACCGATGTCGCCCACTATTCGGGCGCGTTCGAGCGCACCTCCGACGCCGTGGTCGCGGGCGTCCGCCTGCGCGCCCCCATGCTGTCGATCCACACGGTCGCGGCCGGCGGGGGCTCCATCTGCCGCTTCGACGGCTCGCGCCTGCGCGTCGGGCCGGAGAGCGCCGGCGCCGTGCCCGGTCCCGCCGCCTATCGTCGCGGCGGCCCGCTAACGGCGACCGACTGCAACGTCCTGCTGGGCAAGCTCCGACCGGAGTTCTTTCCCTCCGTCTTCGGCCCCAACGGCGACCAGCCGCTGGACCACGCCGCCGTCGCCGAAAAGTTCGACAGGCTCGCCGACGAGGTCGCCGCCGCCACCGGCCGCCCGACCGATCCGCTCGACCTGGCCGAAGGCTTCGTCGGCATCGCCGTCCAGAACATGGCCGAGGCGATCAAGTCGATCTCCATCCAGCGTGGCCACGACCTGACCGGATATGTCCTCAACTGTTTCGGCGGCGCGGGCGGCCAGCACGCCTGTCTCGTCGCCGATGCGCTGGGCATGACGACGGTGATGCTCCATCCCTTCGCGGGCGTTCTGTCCGCCTACGGAATGGGTCTGGCCTCCATTCGGACGATCCGCCAGACGACGGTCGCAGCGCCGCTGGCGCCCGCCTCCGACGCCGCCTTCGCCGACCGCGTCGCCGCGCTGGAGGCCGAGGCTCGCGCCGACCTCCTGGCCCAGGACCTGCCCGCCGCCTCCATCGCAACCGAAGCCCGCGCCGAGATCAAGTTCGCCGGCAGCGACACCCCCCTGACCCTCCCCTTCGGTTCCGCCGCCGACATGGCCGCCGCCTTCGCGGCCCTGCACCGCCAGCGCTTCGGCTTCTTCGCCGAGGACAAGGCGCTGGTGGTGGAGACGCTGGAGGTGGAGGCGATCAGTTCTCCCTCCCCGTTCGGGGAGGGTGGTCGCGCAGCGACCGGGTGGGGAGGGCATGGCGACGTGGCGACAATGTCAGGGGGGCCTCGCCTTGCCGCCCCCACCCGGTTTTCGCTTCGCTCCGACCAACCTCCCCCGCAGGGGGAGGGAGGAGCTGTGCGCGTCCCCGTCCGCCTCGCCGGCGCCGATCACGCCACCCCCGTCCGCCACCGCGACACCCTGCCCGCCGGCGCGATCCTCCCCGGCCCCGCCCTTATCCTCGAATCCACCGGCACGACCGTGGTCGAGCCCGGCTGGACCGCCCGCGTCGACGCCGCCGCCAACCTGATCCTCGAGCGCACCACGCCCCTGCCCGGCCGCGCCCCCATCGGCGCCCACGCCGACCCCATCCTGCTGGAGGTGTTCAACAGCCGCTTCATGGCCTGCGCCGAACACATGGGAGAGGCCCTGCGCGCCACCGCCTATTCGGTGAACATCAAGGAGCGGCTCGACTTCTCCTGCGCCGTCTTCGACGCCTCCGGCACCCTGATCGCCAACGCCCCGCACATCCCGGTCCACCTGGGCTCGATGGGCGAGAGCATCCGCGTCGTCCTCGCCTCGAGGGGCCCCGCATCTGAAAAGCCGATGCAGCCCGGCGACGTCGTCATGCTGAACGCTCCCTACAACGGCGGCACCCACCTGCCCGACATCACCGTCATCATGCCGGTCTTCCTCGACAGCGAGACGACCCCCGCCTTCTTCGTCGCCGCGCGCGGTCACCATGCCGACGTCGGGGGCATCACGCCGGGGTCCATGCCCGCCTCCTCGACCACGGTCGATCAGGAGGGCGTCCTGATCGACGACTTCCTGCTGGTCGAGGCTGGCCGCCTGCGCGACGCCGAGACCCGCGCCCTGTTCGCCTCGGGCCCATACCCGTCCCGCAACGTCGAGCAGAACATGGCCGACCTGAAGGCCCAGGTCGCGTCGTGCCAGCGCGGCGCCGACGAACTGATCCGCATGGTCGCCGAGTTCGGCCGCCCGGTCGTCGAGGCCTATATGGCCCACGTCCAGTCCAACGCCGAGGAAGCTGTCCGCCGCGCCATAGCCGCCCTCAAGCCCGGCGCCTTCGCCTATGAGATGGACGACGGTGCCGTCATCCGCGTCCGCATCGACGTGGACCCCGAGGCCCGCACCGCTGTCGTCGACTTCACCGGCAGCGCCGACCAGCGCCCGACCAACTTCAACGCGCCGCTTTCAATCACGCGGGCGGCGACCCTCTATGTGTTCCGGACGCTGGTGGACGACACCATCCCGCTGAACGACGGCTGCATGAAGCCCATCACCCTGATCGTGCCGGAGGGGTCGATGCTGAACCCCCGCTATCCGGCCGCCGTCGTCGCCGGCAACGTCGAGACCAGTCAGGCGGTCGTCGACACCCTCTACGGCGCGCTCGGCGTCCTCGCCGCCAGCCAGGGCACGATGAACAACTTCACCTTCGGCGATGCGACTCGCCAGTATTACGAGACCATCGCGGGCGGTGCGGGCGCCGGCCCCGACGCCCCGGGCGCCAGCGCGGTCCAGACCCACATGACCAACAGCCGCCTGACCGACCCCGAGGTGCTCGAAACCCGCTTTCCGGTCCTGCTGGAAGAGTTCTCCATCCGTCGCGGCTCCGGCGGTGCGGGGGCTGCGAAGGGCGGGGACGGGGCGACGCGGCGGGTCCGGTTTCTGGAGCCAATGACGGCGGCGATCCTGTCGGGCCACCGCAGGGTCCCTCCGTTCGGCGTGGCCGAGGGGGAACCCGGAGCCGTCGGGGCCAACCGCATTGAGCGAGCGGACGGAACGGTCGAAACGCTGGGCTCCACGGCCGAAGTCGCGATGACCCCGGGCGACGTCTTCGTCATCCAGACCCCCGGCGGCGGCGGGTTCGGCACACCCCTCCCTCTCCTGGTGGGAGAGGACTTGAGCGCCCGAGAGCGCAGCGATCGGACTTGCGCGAAAGGGTGAGGTCGCCC